>JBJXHH010000043.1:0-40342 GCA_046160675.1 Chitinophagales bacterium | reverse complement strand
GCTATTACAACAGCACTAACTGTAACTGAAATGCCCGACAACTGGATACAACTTACCGGAGTTTGGATAAGCGGTGAAAATCCTGTAAAGACAGCAACAATAGAAATTGTAAATACAAAAACAGGTGCAAACGGAAATGACATTATGCTTGATGATATCAGTTTCATCGGATGTTCACCTGAAATTTCGATATATGCCGGCGCAGATATAAGTATGTGCAACGGATCGTCTGTTGAATTACATGCAGATATAACAACCCCTGATGGCGGAGATTATACTATCAGCTGGTCACCACCAACAGGATTAAGCTCAACAACAATTGCAAACCCAATTTGTACTTCAACAAAAACAAGAACATACACAGCAATTGCAACGTTTTCTGACGGAACCTCCTGCTCAGCTACTGACCAGGTAAAAGTTTCGGTGGCAGCAAACCCTACAGCAAGTATAACTGTTTCAGGCCCGCTTACTGTTTGTGTTGGAAGTTGTGTATCTCTGAGTACAACAGCAGTATCAGGAAGTTCTTACAGGTGGCTTTTGAACGGTGCGGATGCCCCCGGAACAAACACAGGAGCATCTTATAGCGCATGTTCTACTGGAAATTATGCTTTATTAGTTACAAATGCTGCTGGCTGTTCTCAATTATCAAATACTGTGTATGCGCAGGTAATAACATGCAAGGAAGGTGAAGACCTATTTGCAACTAGTGATATGAGTTTGTATCCGAATCCTGCAAATAATAACATCACAATGAATTATGTTTCTCAAAACAATGCAGCCGCAAGGGTTCGTTTTCTTGGTATTTCAGGAGCCGTTGTTTATGAAATGAATTATGAAATGAAAGGCGGCATAAATGACTTACTGATGGACATATCTATGCTTGAAGCCGGTATTTATATTGCAGAAATACAAAGCGGTAGCAATGTTTCGTTTGGTAAGTTTGTGAAGATGTAAAAACAATAATATTATTGGCGGATAATTTTATCCGCCAATTTTTTTATGATGTTTTTGATTTGCAAATGAGTAGAAGCCTAAATCAATGCATTATCACAAGAAGTGAACTGCAGAAGGTTTTTATTGAAATAAGAAGAGCTAAACAGAAGTTTTATTAAAAACCATTAAAGGTGTTTTTAATTGAAACGACAAGGCCTCTGTTTTACTGCTATGAATAAGTTTTTGAAAGAAAGTTCTTTCCTGATTTGTAAACATAATCACTATAGAAGGGTTTCTCTTTTTTATTTGCTTAAGCAAATTCTTTAATAATGAATGAATAGCTGGATTTTTTTCGACATGAACCGTAACCCCGTGTTTGTATTTCTTCTTACTAACTGTTTCAATTGTTTTTTCATCTAAAAGTAACTCATCAGGTACGCTGAAATGCAACACATCAACAGGTGCTTTAAATGGTAAAGCAAAAGCAAGCACTTTATCCAATTCCTTTGTATAATTCTTAAAATCTGATGCATACAGGATTTTTGTAATAGAACCAGCTTTGTAGTTTTTGGGTATTGCCAATACAGGTATTTTAGATTTTGTTATCAGGTTACCGGTGTTCGTACCAAGATATTTATCATACTTGGATGCACCTTTAGTACTGATACAAATACAATCAATATCATTATTGTTTCTGCAGTAATCCAGTATGCTTTTGGTAGCATTGATACCCTGTTGAATTACAAAAGAATGTTTTCCAGGCTTTATTTTCATGTTTTTAAACTCGGCGGTTATAAACTTTTCAAGTCTAGATAAGTATTTGGCCGTTTCATCATCAGCATAGGCCTTAAAACGGGAATCTGACCACCGGACAGGCCTTGAAAGATGGATCACATGTATAAAAACTAATTCAATTTTATGGACAGAAGACCATTTCATTGCGTAGTGAATACCGCTTTTTGAATTTCCTGAAAAATCAGTAGGGATAAGTATTTTTTTCATAAATTATTATTGTTTTGCAAAATAACTGATTTTGCTTAGATATAAAAATGAGATTAATCAATTTAATGATTGATTTTCTTTATACTCTTTTAACATTTTCTTAGATTTAAAAATCAAACAACAGCCGGTGTATGTTTTTGTAAACGTAAAACTAGGGTAAAGAAAATGATTCAAAAGGATTGTCGGCAGTGGGGTTTTTGAGGTTACTGAGTAAAAACTAAACTCCTCATGCTGATACTTCCCGCAGTTGTCTTATCATTAAAGAAACTCAGGATATCTTTTTTATCCTGCAATGCGAGCGAATATAAAAGAGGTACAAAATGTTCGTTTGTTGGGATTGAAAGTTGGGCAGCTTTTCCAAGTTTTTCATAATTGATAATTGATTGGTGATCACCTTTTTCAATCAGTTCTTTTAATGTAGCATCAAATTCAAGCGCCCAGTCAAAAGCTTTGTCTGTCATTTGAAAAAGCCGGAGGTTATGGACCATGTTTCCGCTGCCAATAATGAGAACACCTTTCTTTCGTAAGGCAGAAAGTTGTTTTGCAAGATCATAATGTTGCTGTGGAGTTGCTGTATAATCTAAACTCAACTGGTAAACCGGGATTGTGGCCTCAGGGAACATTTTGTTCAACACACTCCAACAACCATGATCCAACCCCCACTCATAATCCAGCTCAATATTCTTGTGGGTGATGAGTTTTTGTGTTTCAGTTGCAAACTCCGGTGAACCCGGGGCATTGTATTGAACATCAAAAAGGGCCTGCGGAAAACCACCGAAATCATGAATCGTCTCGGGCTTTTCCATCGCTGTAACTTTTGTGCCTTTTGTTTCCCAATGGGCGCTAACACACAATATAGCCTTCGGCAAAGGCAGTTGTTTACCCATCAGTCCCCAGCCACGGCTGAACTCATTATCTTCAATGGCGTTCATAGGGTTTCCATGCCCAACAAACAAAACCGGCATAATACCGTCGCTGTATTTCCTGAACTTATCACTGAATTGTTGAATATTCATTGTTGCAAAGAATAGTGATGAATTTTTGATAAACGTTCTGCGTTGCATCCTGTGTATAACATTAAACGCCTTAAAATTATCTTTACAAATCAAAATAAGCGAATGGAAGGGAAAAAAGTTTCAGAATCATATACAACATTCACTGAAATAGTTATGCCTAACGACACAAACTCGATGAGTAACCTGATGGGTGGTAACTTGCTCAAATGGATGGATATTGCCAGTGGTATCTGTGGGGGGAAGCATGCAAATCGACTTGTAGTAACTGCTGCGGTTGACAATGTATCTTTTGCCCGTCCCATTAAGATAGGCGATGTAGTTACTATCAATGCACAGGTAACAAGGGTTTTTAACACCAGTATGGAAATTTTTATTGAAGTGTATAAAGAAAATTACCGCCAGCGGGAAAAAGTGAAATGTAACGAAGCATATTACACATTCGTAGCATTAGATGATGATGGAAGGCCTGTGGAATGTTGCGAGGTCATTCCTGAAACTGCTGATGAAAAGCACCGTTTTGAAAGGGCATTACGCAGAAGAGAGTTGCGGTTAATTCTTGCGGGAAGAATGAAGCCTGAGGAAGCTAAGGAATTAAAAGAAATATTTTTAGGATAAGCTATATGTAAAATGGTAACCATTCAGCCGCCAGATATAGAAAAAGAACGCAAACTCATACTCAAAGAGTATCGTAACCTGCTGCGCCCACTGAAAAGCACAATGACCAACAGTGAACGCAAACAAATCCGGCTTGCTTTTGAAATGGCAATGGATGCACACAAAGACATGCGCCGAAAAAGCGGTGAACCTTATATCATTCATCCACTGCGGGTAGCCCAGATAGTTGTAAATGAAATGGGGCTTGGAGCAACAGCTGCCATCTGTTCCATCTTGCATGATGTGGTGGAGGATACAGAACTTACTTTGGATGATATCAAAAGAGAGTTCGGTATTAAAGTTTCTAAAATAGTGGACGGGTTAACTAAAGTATCTGGCGTATTTGACCTTACAAGTTCTATCCAGGCAGAAAATTTTAAAAAGTTATTACTCACACTAGCTGATGATGTGAGAGTGATTCTGATCAAAATTGCCGACCGTTTGCACAACATGCGAACTATGGATAGTTTGCCCCGTAAAAAACAACTCAAAATTGCAAGTGAAACGCTTTATCTCTATGCACCACTTGCGCACCGGCTTGGTTTTTATGCTATCAAAAGTGAACTTGAGGACCTCGGCCTTAAATACACAGAAACTGATATTTATAAAGACATTGCCCGAAAACTTGCTGATACAAAACGGGAACGCAACAAATACATTAACGACTTTATAAAACCTATAAAAGAAAAAATTGAAAAAGATGAATTGAAAGTAGATATCTATGGCCGGCCGAAATCTATTTTTTCAATTTATAATAAAATGAAAACAAAGCATGTAACTTTTGAAGAAGTTTATGATTTGTTTGCCATCAGGATCATAATTGATTCACCTGCTGAAAAAGAAAAAGCAGATTGCTGGAAAGTGTATTCTATTGTAACTGAATTCTTTACCCCAAACCCGGATCGCCTAAGGGATTGGATATCTACACCCAAGGCCAATGGGTATGAGAGTTTACATACAACAGTGATGGGTAACAAAGGGAAGTGGGTTGAAGTGCAGATCCGCTCAAGACGCATGGATGAGATTGCAGAAAAAGGATTTGCCGCTCACTGGAAATATAAAGAAGGGAACGCTGATAAAACTTTGGATACCTGGCTGAGGGAGATCAGAGAATTGTTACGAAACCCCGATTATAATGCACTTGAATTCCTGGATGATTTCAAATCCAATCTTTTCAGCAAAGAAATTTATTTATTTACCCCAAAAGGTGATCTCAAGATTTTACCCAGCGATGCAACTGCCCTGGATTTTGCATTTGAGATACACAGTGATGTTGGCTATCACTGTATCGGGGCGAAGGTGAATCATAAATTGGTTCCACTAAGTCATAAACTGAATAACGGCGACCAGGTAGAAATTATCTCCTCTAAAAAGCAAAAACCTAATGATGCTTGGTTGAGTTTTCTGGTAACGTCAAAAGCCCGAGCCAAAGTGAAGCATGCTCTCAAAGAGGAGAAACGACAAATTGCAAAACAGGGTAAAGAAATTCTCGATAAAAAACTGAAGCAACTCAAGTTTCCCCATGATGATAAAGCCTTACAGGAAATGATGCAGTTTTATCGCCAGCCTACATCCATGGAATTGTATTATCAGATCGCCATGAAGAAGATAGATCTGAAAGAGTTAAAAGATTTTGTAATAAAGGCTGGGAAACTTGTTGCACCTGAAAATCCCGATAATAAGATTCAGTATGAAGAAAAAATGCAGCAACTGGCAAGTACAAATGCGGAGTTACTCATTTTTGATGTAAGTAGTGATAAGATCAAGTATAGCCTTGCAAAATGTTGTAACCCGGTGTTGGGGGATGATGTGTTTGGCTTTATAACTGTCGATGATGGCATAAAGATCCACAGGACCAATTGCCCCAATGCAACTGAAATGATGAGTAAATACGGTTACAGGATAGTAAAAACAAGGTGGACGAAACAGAAAGAACTTGCATTTTTAACAGGGATTAAAGTTACGGGCTTGGATGATGTTGGATTGGTAAGTAAGGTTACCAATGTAATAAGTGGTGATATGAAATTGAATATGCAAAGCCTAACCATGGATGCGAAGGATGGCATCTTTGAAGGAAAGATTAAGGTTTTTGTGAACAATACTGAACAGTTAGACGAACTCTTTGAGCGCCTGAAGAGTTTTAAAGAAATAATTTCTGTAACAAGAATTGAGAGCTAAATGAACAAAAAGTTGATTGATGAAGTAAAGAACATTCTTTCTGTACACCTTGAGCAGAAGGGTTTGCGGAAAACACCGGAACGTTTTGCCATATTGGAAGAAATCTATTGCAGAACTGATCATTTTGATGCGGAAAGCCTCTATGAACATATGCTCAAAAAAAATTACAGAGTAAGCCGGGCAACTGTTTACAATACTTTAGAACTCTTACTTTCCTGCGACCTTATTACAAAACACCAGTTTGGTAAAAATCTGGCGCAGTATGAAAAATCGTATGGTTATAAGCAACATGATCATATTATTTGTGTTGATTGTAAAAAAGTAGTGGAATTCTGTGATCCCCGCATTCAGCAGATACAAACAATGATGGGTGAATTACTAAATTTTTCTATTTTACATCATTCACTAAACTTGTACGGTATTTGTGGTACTTGTAAGAAACAAAGAGACATGGATGGAGGGGAAAAAATTGATTTAGAAAAAAGTTATGTAAAAGCAGCAGGGTAGAAAATTATGAAATTTACATTTGACAAAAAGGAAAAGACACTCATAATACAACTTGAGGGCAGATTAATAGGAGAGTTCCAAACTATTGAACTCAATGATATGATAGATGAATACCTGGATGAAAAACATATTCACCTCATATTTGATCTTTCCAAATTGGAATACATTAATAGCACAGGGCTGAATTTTTTTCTGAAAACTTTGACAAAAGTGCGCAAGCATGATGGAGAGGTTGTACTTTGTTCATTAAATACAATGCTTGAAAACCTCCTTGTTACAACAAAACTCTCATCGTTTTTTATTATTTCTAAAAATATTGACGATGCTTTAGCTGAACTCAAGAAGGAAAAAGCCTGATAGTTCCCAATGTTAAGAGGCCAACTTTTCAAGTCACAAACTTGGGATTGAATTATTTTAAGACAGCAAACCTTCTAAGCCTTTCTAAACTCTTCATGATAATTGTTAATTTTTTTAAGTGAATTAAACATTTCCCAATCAAATAGTTGTAAAGAAACATGCAACTACCTAAGGGTCGCTTGTCTGAGGCGACCCTTTTTTATTTATACGGGGTTGTTCTCTTTTGCGTAGGTAATGCATTTCTGCCAATCATCGACAGTAAGCGCATTTATTTTTTGCAGGAATTTAACCGGGATTATTTCTTTTTTACTCATCCAGTTAGCCGGGATCAGTATTGCAGCATATAATATGATGTACCGTAAGCCTAACACTGGTAGTCGTTTCAGGAACTGAAATGCACTTTTCCTGTTATGCTTATTTTCTTTGAAAGAAATATACTTACTCGCAAATTGCATTACTCTTATTTGTTTTTCTTCATATGAACTGTGTTTCTTTTCTAATGAAATTTCTGACCTATTGTAGCTTGTTTTTGTGAATGCAGCAATTTTATCAATGCAAGTGAAAGGGGAGGAGAGTAATTCATCATAAAACAACACAAGCGGTTTTTCATTAAAATACTTTTGAAGAATTTCTATATTTCTAAAAAAAACAAGATCCTGTTTTTTAAACCTTCCGCTATCATTTTCCAGGTCAATAAACTCCCTGTAATCCCGAACATATCCGTTTTTTGCAAAACGCCTGTATTGAGATGCTATCCAGCTATCATGTCTGCGCAAAAAAAGAATAGCTTTCGTATGCGGGAATATTTCTGCAAATTTCTTCACTTCCCTTTCCATTTGCTGGTCAAATTCACGGGAGATTAAAAACGATGGAGCATCTGTTTCTTGTATGATCTCTTTTACAGAAAAATACTTTGTAGTTGGGATATAGTGAGTTCCCCTGAGTTTGGGAAAAACATCATACTGCAAATATTTACTTGCAACCTTCCCCATGCCTACATGAAAATAGATTTCCTTTTTCATCAATCCGGGTAAAGATAAATTGTTAATAAATAATCATTTGATGCTTTCTGCTGCTTCTTTAATTTCGCATCTTAATCCATGACCAAATGAATGTAGATGTTTTATTGGGTTTGCAGTGGGGCGATGAGGGGAAAGGCAAGGTGGTTGATTATCTTGCCGAAAAATATGACTTAGTAGCCCGTTTCCAGGGAGGCCCCAATGCAGGGCATACGCTTATTCTGAATAGTGGGGTAAAGTTTGTACTGCATACAATTCCTTCAGGAATATTTTTAGAGAATTGTATGAATCTCGTTGGCGGCGGGGTGGTTATTGATCCCATTACATTCAAAATGGAAATAGAGAAACTCGAGGCTGCAGGGGTTGATGTAAAAAAAAGGTTACTCATTTCGAGAAAAGCACATCTTATTCTGCCAACACATAAAATGTTGGATGCAGCAAGTGAAGCCGCAAAAGGCGAACACAAGATCGGGTCTACATTAAAAGGTATAGGGCCGGCTTATATGGATAAAACCGGGAGGAATGGCCTACGTATCGGCGATATTGATTCAAAGAATTTTAAGGATAAATACGAAAAATTGAGAGAGAAACACTTTCAACTTTTAAAAAACTTTGAAAATGCTTCTACAGAAGTTACAAATGAGCAAGAGTGGCTCAATGCAATAGAGTTTATTAAGCAGATTCCCTTTGTTGACAGCGAATATTTTATTCATGATCAGCTTCTTTCCGGCAAAAAAATCCTTGCAGAAGGAGCCCAAGGAAGCATGCTGGATGTAGACCATGGTACCTATCCATTTGTAACCTCAAGTAATACCATTACTGCCGGGGTTTGCACAGGCCTGGGTCTTGCGCCACAGCACATCAGCGAAGTAATTGGGATCTCAAAGGCTTATTGTACAAGGGTGGGGGGCGGACCTTTCCCAACAGAATTATTGGACGAAACTGGCGAGGAGTTGCGTAAAATAGGGAACGAATTTGGGGCTGTAACAAAAAGACCAAGGCGTTGTGGATGGATTGACCTTCCGGCTTTGAAATATACCATTATGATAAATGGAGTTACACAAATTGCAATTACAAAAATTGATGTTCTGAATACTTTTGCAGAAATAAAGGCATGTGTTGCGTATATCATTAATGGCAAAAGAGTTACGCAAATCCCGTTTGATATAGTTGATGCACAAATTGAACCCGTATATGAATCTTTCAAGGGCTGGAACTGTGATTTAGAAAATTGTAAAACAAAAGAGGATTTACCCATTGAACTGAAAAACTACCTGCAGTTTCTAGAATGGGAGCTTAAAGTTAAAATCAGCATGCTTTCTGCCGGGCCGGAGCGGGATAAACTCATTTTGATGTAATTGTATGCTTAAACTTGCATCATGCGCAGATGGAAAACCTTTTACCCGGAAAACAAAAACAATCTGCGCATACAGTTACTCAATTTTGCTTCTCAGTTTGAAACATTTTCATTTCTAGATTCTTGTAATAACAAGGTTTACGGAAATCCAACATTTGATTTCTTACTTGCTGCAGGAACACACGATCACATGCAACTTAATGTTGGCAATGCTTTCCATGAGCTGAAAGAATTTATTGATCAAAAAAAAGACTGGTGTTTCGGGTACTTCGGGTATGACCTGAAAAATGAAACTGAAAAACTGGTTTCGCAGAATTTTGACGGGTTGTTGTTTCCTGATATGTACTTTTTCATACCTGAAGTTCTTATAATCGTTAAGGAGCATGAGATTAGTATTGGAAGTTATGAGCCTGCAGAAGATACCTATGAAAAAATAAATAACTGCCCAACAACTTTTGGGAAAAAACCTCTAAGCAATCTTGCATTGCAGGCACGAATGCAAAAAAAGGATTACATTGAAACTGTAAACAAAATCCGGCGACACATAATTGATGGGGATATTTATGAGCTCAACTTCTGCCAGGAATTTTATGCGAGAGAAATTGAAATGGATACGGTAGTGGTGTTTGAAAAGTTATGCGAAAAATCAAAGGCTCCCTTCTCTGTACTTATGAAGATGGGAGATAAGTACTTGATCTCATCCAGCCCGGAAAGGTTTTTAAAGAAAGAACAAAACAAATTATTTTCTCAACCCATGAAAGGAACTATAGGAAGGAACGAGAATAAGATCGGGGATGAGTATTTAAGAAATCTGCTTGCTGAGAACGAAAAAGAGAAAGCAGAAAATGTAATGATAGTTGATCTTGTGAGAAATGATCTGGCCAAAAGTGCAAAGCCAGGTTCTATAAAGGTTGATGAGCTATTTGGTATATATTCATTTGAACATGTACACCAGATGGTTTCAACTGTGTCAGCAGAATTGAAAGAAGGTATCCATCCCGTTGATGCTATTAAAAATGGTTTCCCTATGGGCAGCATGACAGGAGCCCCCAAAGTGATGGCAATGCAGCTAATAGAGAAGTATGAAGATACAAAGAGAGGCCTGTTTAGTGGAGCTGTAGGTTACATTGACGCAGATATGAATTTCGATTTTAATGTTGTTATAAGAAGTATGCTTTATAACGCTACCCAAAAATACCTTTCTATACAAGTGGGTAGCGCCATAGTTTATGACTCTGACCCGGAGAGTGAATACGAGGAATGTATCATGAAGTTAAAAGGGCTACTGGATGTTTTACAGAAAATGGAAACTAAATTATAAGTTTCCATTTATCGCTTTCAGCATACTCCTTTATCACCTCATTCCTTTTTCGAATAAAATTTTTCAAGTATTTAGTTGAAAGAAATTAACAAACAAATTCCCTGCAACAAATTAACTTTGAAAGCGTTTTACTTTACGGAATGAAACATGATGAACCCAATTGTTATACTTATTGCTATTTCTCTTGGTAATGTGAATTTATTCTCTCAGAGCTTGTTCTCTGACTTTACTGCCCAACAATTTGGCGACAGCATCATAGTGAAATGGACCTTAAAGGCAGGTAACACTTGTTTTGATATGAATGTAGAAAGATCTGGAAATGAAAATACATTTCAGGTTATATATACAGTTCCCGGCTTGTGCGGAGCTAGTGAAGACCTGAAATATGAATTTTATGACACTGATATACTAGACGGATTTTATAACTACCGAATAACAGGTTCTAATGGATTTTATACAAGTGATACTGTTGATGTGAATTTCATAGTAGTGGGTCAGGCTGACTTAGTTGTAAACCCGAATCCAACTGGGGATATAATTTTCATCGGTATTTCCCCGACATTAAGTTTCCCTTTTCATGTTGAATTATATGACCTGCAGGGCAGGGTTTTATACTCTGTTGTTATTAACTCCCGACAACACAACATCTCAGTTGAGAGCCTGCAAGCCGGCTACTATTTGGTAAGCATAACTGATGACAGGGGTCATATTAGTTACAAAAAAGTACTGGTTCAATAATTCCGGCTTCTCCTTTCCGGGTAGTATTTTTGCGCATCTCAAAACAAGGGTGTAGCAACGAAAATGAAGGTTTTTAAATTCGGAGGTGCATCTGTAAAAGATGCAGCCGCAGTAAAAAATGTTGCGGAAATAATGAGTTTGTTTCCTGGCGAAAACATAGTCATTGTTATTTCCGCTATGGGTAAGATGACCAATGCGCTTGAAGAACTTGCAGAACTGGCTTATCAAAAAAAAGACTACAAAGCACAATTTGATAAGGTAAAAAAATATCATAACGATATTATAGCCGATTTATCTATCGGGCTTTTGATGGATTATTTTTTTGATATGATTATTACAAATGCTGAGGCAAACAGGCAGATGCAATGGCCGCAATATTATGATCAGATTGTAAGCATAGGAGAATTAATGTCAACAACAATTGTGAGTAGTTTTTTAAATGAAGTGGAAATTCAAAATGAATGGCTGGATGCCAGGGATGTGATAAAAACAGATGCTACCTGGAGAGAGGGAAGTGTGAACTGGGAAAACACAACGGAAGCAACTCTCAATATTATTCCGGAAAAACTTGAAACAAAACATTTAATCACTCAAGGTTTTATTGGAAAAACCCCAGGCGGTTTTACTACAACCCTTGGCAGGGAGGGAAGTGATTACACCGGCGCTATACTTGCAAATATTTTGCAGGCAGAAGGATTGTATATCTGGAAGGATGTGCCGGGTGTGTTGAATGCCGATCCGAAAATCTTTTCTGACACTGTAAACATTCCTGAACTTACTTATTATGAAGCCATTGAGATGACATACTATGGCGCTACTGTTATTCATCCGAAAACGATAAAACCACTCCAGAATAAGCAGATACCTCTCTATGTGAGATCTTTTTTGCATCCCGCCGAACCCGGAACTGTAGTACACCATGATGAGTTGAAAAAGAGCTATCCACCAGTTATTATTCTCAAAAAAAACCAAACATTGCTTTCAATAATCACAACAGACTTTTCTTTTATTGCAGAAGATAATCTTTCTAATATTTACAATATTCTTTCCAAACATCATGTGAAAGTAAACATGATACAAACAGCAGCAATGAGTTGTACAATAAGCATAGAAACAAATGCTTACAAAGAAGAACAACTTGAGAGAGATTTACAAAAACAATACAAAGTTGTAAAAAATGAGAACCTGACCTTACTCACTATCAGGCATTACACAAAAGAAATTGTTGATGAACTTACTGAGGGGAAAGAAATTTTGCTAACCCAGAGGAGCAGAAATACAATTCAAATCTTGTTTTAAGAAAGCCAAAAAGGGATATTTAATACTCAGGTCTTCTCAATATCGCATCAGCAATAATAAGGTTTCTCAGGTCAAGGTCAACAGGTTCATAAATAACATCCTCTGTAACTTCCATTACTTGCTCTTCCATGTGATACTTCTTAGCATCATGTTGTTTAAGCCGGGCTTTTGCAACAAATGCTTCATATTCCAAAGCAGATTGCCTTTCTCGTTCAGATATTACTTCTCTATCTTCAATTATAATTTGCCTATTTGTAACTTCTCTGTTTCTTTGCTGTTTCACCTGCCTTACAGGTTTTACGGGCTGAGGGATGGGATTTTCAGGTTGAGTTTCATTCACTTCTTTCATTTGCCTGCGCAATTCTTCAAAAATATCTTTTATTGTTTCAGGCTGTTTTTGATCAGTATTTGATGCAGGCGGAACAGGCTGTTGCTCGCCTTGTCGTTGTTTCTGTTTTTGCTGTTCTTTTTTGTTCTTGTTTATACCTGATATAACAAGCCAAAGAATAGCCACTATGATCCAAACAATTTGTTCCATTACTGAAATTAATTTGTTAAAGATACTAAGAACAAAATTGATAATAATTTCTTCAGCATCTCATTCCATTCATACAAAATTCTCTGATGTAAAAATCACCAGTATTGGTGATTGACAGGCATATAATTTAAAAATACCTTTGCACCTGATAGTTTATAAATAAGCAAAACATTTAGCAGTAAAAGATAAAAGCGTTACATCACAGGCTGACACAAATCTTGTAATTATATTCAGTAAACCTGCTATCTTGTGACTATCAGGCGGGTAAAACAGGGATTGATTGTTATACATATACCAAAAATTTGAAAAAACTTAGAGCAATTATTTTTTTAATTGAACAATAAATTTTAATTTGCAGGTCTAATTTAAGAAATAACCTACTATGAACACCAACACAAACCTTCACAGAAGGGGTACTTTGTTTGTACCCTACCCACAATTTTCAAAAAGGCCCTATGGTCTTATTACAGCCTTCTTTATTATTTTTCTGAATCTTCAAAGCAGTGTAAATGGACAGTCTGCCCCTAGCATTCAGCCTATTGATGCGGACACTCTCCTTTTTAATGATGAGTATGAATTCAGGGATTTTTTGAAGTATCATAACTTAAAGAATTACACTATTAAACCGCAGGTAGACTTTTACGATTGTAATGTTAACCCCGGTACACAAATTTACACTGGTCAACATGATGACGATTTTCTGCATGAAGAAAGGTTCATCGGCAAACCCCTTGTTTTCATAGTAGATCATAACGGTACAAGAAAAATTTATAATATTCTCATACCATCACTTGGCGACACAACCATTACAACTTGTGATGTTGACCTTCTTACCATGAATCCAGCAACGGGGCAGGTAGCATGGTTTAAAGATATTTATAACTGGATTGATGAAAACGGGCGAAATATTTTCAGTTTGAATAAGAAGATTTACTTCCTCTGGGGTTACTCTAGCGAGAATCATGATTTCCCGACGGACATGATACAAACTACTACGGGTATAGATTTTACTTTCCCTGATTATTTCCCTGAAGATTCTGCGGCTATATCTCTCATTTTTACTGATATAACCATGTATACACAAGCTCCTTACTATCCTGATATTGATCTTGATGGATTTGGCGATAGTACTACTACTGAGTTGCTTGCCTACCCCTTTGACCCCCCAGCCGGATATGTTACGAACAGGAATGATTGTGATGACTTAAATAATACAAGGTATGCGGGAGCTTCAGAAATAGAAAATGCAATAGATGACGACTGCAATGGTCTTATAGATGACTATCTACAAAATTTTTATGCTGATGCCGATGGTGATGGATTTGGAAATATAGCATTTTTAATACAGGATATTGTTGCTCCGGCTGGATATGTATCTGATTCAACTGATTGTGACGACACTCAGCCATTAAGGAACCCTGCTGCGGCTGAAATATGCAATTCTATTGATGATAATTGTAACGACGTAATCGACGATGACCCGCTCCCGATGACGGCAAGCATTACTCCAGTAGGCTCTGTGAATGTTTGCAGGCCGCAGAAAGTAACTCTCAATGCGCAGCCTACAGGCTCTGGCTTTACTTATACTTGGAAAAGAAACGGAATAGTAGTAGCGGTTCCTGATAATACTAACCCCACAGCTCAATTCGGCAATAGTGGTTCTTACAAGGTTGAGGTAACCATGAATGCAAGCTGTGTGGATGAAAGCGATCCTATACTAGTAAATGTTTATCAAAAGCCTGTTTCCAGTATTTCAAACATAACCGGGACAAATAATCTTTGTGTGGAGGATTCAATTGTTTTGAAGTCCAGTAATACTGCAATTGGAAATAGTTATCAATGGAAATTTAATCTTTCAAATATTGCCGGGGCAACACTTGACACATATACTACTTTAACACCCGGTGATTATAAAGTTACAGTAACGAATGCTAATGGCTGCTCAAAAATTTCCGCGACATACGCAATAGTAATGTCCTGTAAAGAGGCAGAATTAAATACCACCAAAGGGTTAACTATCTATCCTAACCCGGTTGCAGAAGATATATTCATCAGTTTTGCAGCAGCTACAGCGAGTAATGCTAGTTTGAATATAGGTGATATTGCTGGTAAAACGATTTACTCTGCAACGTTGGAAATGAATGAAGGCATGAATGAAATACAACTACCTGTAAACGAGTGGTCCAAAGGCTTATACATTGTGCATTTACAAAACGGCGATGAGGTTTCTACAGGCAAGTTTGTAAAAGAATGATTTTGACATCTAACTTCAAAAAAAAAACGGTGTATTTTCTACACCGTTTTTTTTTGAAGTTGTGTTGAAAGTAAATTGGGCTTACTTGATTACTTTATACCAAGTTTTTTTAGCACAAGGCTGAGAATATCATCACCATCAGGGGCATGTACTATTGCACCTGTACTGCTGTCAAAAACATGTGTATACCCATTTTCTTTTGCAACTTCCTTTACAGCTGTTGTTGCTTTTTCTAATATAGTCTGGTACATATCTGCTTTCTTCTGATTTATTTTTTCCTGTGAGGTTTCTTCATATTCTTGTATACGTTGCTGAGCCCTCAAAAAATCCTGCTGTAATGCCTCCAGGGCTACCTCAGTAAGCGTAGAATCCTGAAGTTTGGAATATAATAACTGGGCTTCAGTGATGTATCCCTTATATTGCGCATCAAGCTGACTGGCAAGCACCATAATAGTGCTGTCTGCAACCTTCGCTTCCGGCATTTTACTTACAAGCTCAAGCGAGTTTATATAGCCGATTTTAATAGATTGAGTGAAAACTGAAATGCTAGTGCAACAGACAATAGCCGCTGCGAGAATGAATCTTTTCATATTAGTTTGCTATTTTATTTGAAAACGGGTGGCAAATATAACTGATTGAATTCGTATTCAAACCACTTACCTGTCAGCAATGCCTAACACAACTAAGGCAATGATAGGTAATGGAATATTTCCTTCAATTTCCCATTGGTAAGCTGCTTCGTAACTCCAACGGGGGCGAATAATGTTATCTTCAAGAATATAAGTTTTATCAGGGTTACTGTCCCAAAATGGGCGCAACACATTTCCCTCCCATGTCCATTGGTTTTTAGCAGTAACGTCCCAACTCGGTTTAAGAATACTTCCATCCCAGGTCCATTCACTTTGCGGATCGAGGCTCCAGCCGGATTGCAGGTATTTTCCGTCAAATTTCCATTCATCTTCAGGACGATTTCCCCAGGCGGGCCTTAAAACATTACCATCCCAAACCCATTCAAAATAGATATTGTTTCCATAACGGGGTTTTATCGTACCGCCGGGAGTTGTTTCTGCGGTTTCTATTTTTTCGGCCACAATTTTTTCAATCTCTTGCTGAAGGTCAAAATGTTTTACATACAGGTGTGAGGCAGCAATTAGTTGAGTTGAGGATATATTTTTTCCTTCAATTGTGCCTATTATGGCTTCACTTATGCCATGATACACCTCAATTAAAGAATCATTTTCTTTTTCCATGAAAAGCAGCCGTTCATAATATTTGTTGATAGGATAATCCCCTAAATAAAGTTCACCGTTCTGGCAGATGTATTGAACAGTTTTACTGTTAGCCTGGTAAATGATACCTGTTTTTTTACTGAAAAAATCTTTTACGTCAGCAATCAAAAATATCTGCTCTTTATTGGTTCCGTCTCCTTTGTAAATGACCTTTCCTTGCAAGTTATAAGCAATCTCTGTTTCAGAGGTGTAAATTTTATCATCACTTATTTTCCCTATGATCGTTGCAGAATCAAGGAACAGGTAATAATCATTTTGCTGCGCCGAAACACAGGTAATTGTAAACAAGAAAATGGACAAGGCGGCAAATCCTTTTATATTTGAAACTGATTTTTTCATTAATGAAAATTAAAGATACATACTATCGTTCTGTGTGGCTTCATCCTGAAGATGAAAAAATTGTGCAAATAATTGACCAACGTTTTCTGCCTCATGAATTCAAAATTGCTGACCTTAAAACGGTGGAAGAGGTTATTTATGCGATTAAACAAATGCAGGTGAGAGGGGCGCCGCTTATTGGCGCAACAGCTGCTTGGGGTATGTACCTTTCTACTTTTGAGATGCCGGGAATTTGTGAGCGGGATTTTTATTTTGAAGATGTGTACAGAAAACTTGTGCAAGCCAGGCCAACTGCTGTGAACCTGCGCTGGGCGCTGGATGAAATGCTGAAAGCAATTACAGGAAATGATTCTCTTGTTGAAAGCAGATGGTATGCTAAAACCCGTGCGCAGTTTTTATGTGATGCAGATGTAGAAACAAATAAAATGATTGGTGAAAATGGATTGAAACTAATAGAAGAAATTTTTAAAAAGAAAAATGATGTAGTACATATTCTTACCCACTGTAATGCAGGCTGGCTGGCTACAGTTGATTGGGGTACTGTAACAGCGCCGGTTTATCTTGCACAGGAAAGAAAAATACCTGTACATGTTTGGGTGAGCGAAACAAGGCCTAGGAACCAAGGGGCACATATTACTGCCTGGGAATTATTAAACCAGGGGGTGGCTCATACTGTAATTGCTGATAATGCGGCAGGCCACTTGTTGCAGAATAAAAAAATTGACATTGTATTTGTAGGAACTGATAGAACTAGTATGAACGGGGATGTGTGTAATAAAATCGGGACCTATCTAAAAGCATTAGCTGCATACGACAATCATGTTCCATTTTACGCAGCAGTGCCGTCCAGCAGTATAGATTTTAAAATGGAGGATGCATTTTCTGAAATAGTAATTGAAGAACGCAGTGCAGACGAAGTGAAATATGTACAGGGTTTATTAGATGGAAAGATTGAAAAAATACTTATCACTCCGGAACAAACACCTGCATCAAATTACGCCTTTGATATCACTCCTTCCAGATATATCACAGGATTGTTGACGGAACGGGGAATTTGCCCGGCGCATAAGGAAGGAATACTAAAATTATTTCCTGATAGAATCTGATATACACAAATCATTTTGATTTGTTCAGAACTTGCAATTTTTTCATTTTTCTGCGTTAATTTTCCAACTCAATGGTGCTATATAAACACATTTTTTTAGGAGCTTTTTTCTTGATTTTTTTCGGAACTGTTGCCTTTTCCCAGCAATCGCATTGTTTCACAACTGAACATTGGAAAAAAAACTATAGGGCAAATCCCATTGTGCTAGATCAAGTGAAAACCTTGCGTAATCAATTGACAAATCTTGCTACTCAAAAATCAGAGGGGGATGGTGATATATATACTATTCCGGTTGTAGTGCATATTCTCTATAACACTGGCTCACAAAACATTGATGATGAAAGGATTTATTCCCAGTTGAATGTGTTAAATGAAGATTTTCGCAGATTGAATCCGGATACTTCAGAAACACCCTCTGCTTTTGAGAATGTTGTAGCAGACATACAGGTAGAATTTTGCCTTGCCATTTTTGATCCCAATGGTGATAGCACTACGGGCATAACAAGAACCTTTACTGACACGACTTCTTTTGGGCTTGATAATTCTATGAAACGAAGTAATAGTGGTGGAATTGATGCATGGGATGCTGACAGTTACCTGAACATTTGGGTTTGTAACCTGCCAAGTGATATACTCGGATTTTCATCTCTTCCCGGTTTCCCCGAGGAAGATGATGGCATAGTTATAAACTACAGGTATTTCGGTGATGGTTTTGGAGCTATATCACCCTATAACCTTGGCAGAACTGCTACGCATGAAATTGGCCATTACCTGGGTTTAAGCCATGTTTGGGGGGATGATGGAGGTAGTTGTTCCGGCAGTGATTTGATTCCCGATACACCTAACCAGGCCAAAGAAACCTATGGTTGCCCTTCTTTCCCTGTAACGGATGGATGCAGCCCGGATAATCCAGGCATTATGTTTATGAATTATATGGATTACACCAATGATGGCTGTATGAATATGTTCACTGAGGGGCAAAAAACTGCTATGCGGACTGTACTAGAAACTACCCGTTCCTCCCTATTACTTTCTCCTGCAGGGTGTAACGATATTGTTCCAATACCTGGAGCTATTGCTGAAATATTCGTGAGCCCAAACCCAACGCAAGGTGGTTTTACCCTCTCCGTAAAAAATTTTGAAGGCTCACAATTGTTGATTACCGTTTATAATAGCCTTGGGCAAATAATGGCCCAACAAAGCGAAGAACCTGCTGTTGTAGCGAATGAATATATTGATCTAACTGGTTCAGCAAAAGGAGTTTATATTGCAACCGCATTTAACGGGACTTATCTTTTATCAACAAAATTTATCATTTTGTAAGTAAACTTAAACCTACCTTTCAAAAACCTTCTTGTTAAGATCCCTCATACATCTTAAAGCGTTAAATTTGCTTCTGAAATTACATAATAGAATTACTAATCTGATAAACCATTAATAGATAACAATGAAAAATTTTATACTTACAGGATTGCTCATTGCTAGTATTTCAGGATATGCACAACAACAGAGATGTCATACTGATGAATACCTGAGAGAACTTACAGCAGATAACCTTGAACTTAAAGAGCAATTAAAAGAAGCAAAACAAAGATTGCTCGAAAGAGGAAAGTTGCAAAATACCAACCGGGAAAGTGGTACAACCTATGTGATACCGGTAGTAGTTCATATCGTTTACAGTTCCTCGGCTCAAGATATAGATGATGAACAGGTTTTTTCTCAAATAGAGGTTTTGAGTGAAGATTACAGCAGAACAAATGCCGATGCAGCTAACACTCCGGATGCATTTGAAGATGTTGCGGACAGTCCCAACATTGCCTTTGTACTTGCTTCTTTCGACCCTGATGGGAATCCGACAACTGGAATCACCCGGACAGAAACTGACATCACAAGCTGGAATTTATTTACAACCGCCTCTTCTGACAATTGGGCTGAAAAAGTGAAAGATTCAGATGAAGGGGGTATTGATGGATGGGATAGAGATTGTTACCTTAATATTTGGGTATGCAATCTTAGCGGTGGGGTTCTGGGATATTCAAGTTTCCCGGGTTTTGGAACTGCATCCAGGGATGGGGTTGTAATTTCATACAAATACTTTGGTAGAGACGGTTCGGCAGTTGCTCCTTTTGATAAAGGCAGAACAGCTACGCATGAAGTTGGTCATTGGTTGGGAGTGTTTCACACCTGGGGCGATGATGATTTTGATGCTGAACCTCAGTGCTCAGGCTCTGATGAAATGGCTGATACGCCAAACCAGGAAGATGCCACTTATTTCTGCCCTTCTTTTCCTAAAACGGACGATTGTACAGCAGTTTCCCCCGGCATCATGTTTATGAACTACATGGATTATGTTGATGATGATTGCATGAATATGTTTACTGAAGATCAGGTAAACCGCATGCATAATACCTTGGAGGATGAAAGGGAAGAACTTACCACTTGTACAAAAGCATTTACTGATATTCCTGCTCAACAAAACAGTAATTGGATATATCTTGACATATTTCCTAATCCTGTAAGCAATGGGATATTTACAGCTTTTGTAAATAATCCGGGCGAAAAGGAGTTAGTATTAGAGATATATAACATGGAAGGTAAACTTTTGAACAAGAGAAGTTATGCAGCAGCCTCCGAACATTCAGTTACGGTTGACCTTTCAAAATATGCTGATGGTGTTTACATGGTTCGGGCTTTTGACGGATATAATTTTTTTACAAAAGAAGTTGTGCTTGCGAAATAAATATTGTAACCAATAACAACAAAGGCTCAGGAGAATTGTTATATTTTCCGGAGCCTTTGTCACTTTATAGAACATGAGCAGAGAACAAGAAATATTTCACCTTCTTAAAGCATCAAAAAATGACGTAGCGGTACTTTCTATTGCAGAGAAAGTTCTTAACGGTAAGCGAATTACTTTTGAAGATGGGGTTACTCTATTTGAAGAAGCCAGCCCGGGGTTTGTAGGTACTCTTGCTGATTTCATTCGAAAAAAACTCCATGGCGACAATACATACTTCAACAGAAACTTTCATATCGAACCTACAAATCTTTGTGTATTTACTTGTAAATTTTGTTCCTATTCAAGACTGATAAAACAACAGGATGAAGGTTGGGTGATGACGAAAGAGGATATGCTTAATATCGTTAGATCATACAAAGATAAGCCTGTAACCGAGGTGCATATTGTCGGAGGAGTTTTACCGCAGTTGAACCTTGATTTTTTCCTTGATATGCTTCCTGAAATCAAAAAAATAAAACCCGGACTGCATGTTAAAGCTTTTACCGCTGTAGAACTTGAATACATGTTTCGGAAGGCGAAAGTGAGTATCAAAGATGGATTGCAACTACTAAAGGATGCAGGTGTTGACTCATTACCCGGGGGTGGCGCAGAAATTTTTGACGAATCAATCCGGGAATCCATTAGTGCAGATAAATGTGATACTGCAACTTGGTTACAAATTCATAAAACAGCTCACCAGCTTGGCATGCATAGCAACGCAACTATACTTTACGGTCATATTGAGGATTATAAGCATCGCATAGATCACATGCAAAGGTTAAGAAGCCTGCAGGATGAAACAGGAGGATTTAATACTTTCATCCCTCTCAAATTCAGGAATAAGGGAAATGAAATGAGTAATGTTCATGAAGGAAGTGTGATTGAAGACCTTCGTAATTATGCCATCTCAAGAATATATCTTGATAATTTTCCGCATATAAAGGCTTACTGGCCTATGATAAGCCGGAATATTGCGCAACTCAGCTTAAATTTTGGTGTAAATGATATTGATGGAACCATAGATGACAGCACAAAAATTTATTCTATGGCTGGTGCAGAGGAACAATCTCCCGTAATGACTACACAAGAAATTGTTGAACTCATAACTGCCGTAGGGAAAAAACCCATAGAAAGAGACACTTTGTATAATATATTAAAAGATTATTCTAACTATGATTTTTCTAAAGAGCCTGTTGAAGGCTTTGTTAGTTTACCAGTTGTGAATTAGAAATGTTTTATGAAAGAAATTTACATTATCCGCCATGGTGAAACCGATTTTAATCAAAAAGGGATTGTACAGGGCAGGGGAGTTGACACTTCATTGAATGAACGGGGAAGGAAACAAGCTGCAAAATTTTATAATGCTTATAAAAACGAGGGCTTTGACAAAATATACGTTTCTACTTTAAAGCGAACTGTTGAAACTGTTGAAGACTTTAATGGCAATGGTACAGAAATCCTTCCTCATGCGGGTCTGGATGAGATAAGCTGGGGTATTCATGAAGGCAAATCAAGCGGGGATACTTTCAGGCAGTTTTATGAGATATTGCATGCATGGAGCCGGGGCGAATTAGATGTTAAAATTCTTGATGGGGAAAGCCCATTGGAAGTGCAAAACCGCCAACAGGAATTTTTGAAAGAGTTGGAAGTCAATGATGGAAAAAAAATACTCATTTGTTCTCATGGAAGGGCTATGCGTATCCTGTTGTGTACCATGCTGGCGAAGCCTTTACAATTTATGGACACCTTTCCGCATCAAAATGTTTGTTTGTACAAACTTAATTTTGCTGATTCTGTTTTTACAGTAGAAAAGTTTAACGATACAACACATCTTGGAAAGTAAACTCAGCATATCTTTAGTATCCTACCTAAATACAAAACCTTTTTTGTACGGCATTCAGCATAGTGATTTCGGCGCTACCTGCGATCTTCAACTGGATGTTCCTTCGGAAAGCGGCAGAAAGATCTTACAAAACGAAGTTGACATAGCTCTTGCACCAGTTGCTGTGTTACATACTTTGCCTAATGCAAAGATCATAACTGAATATTGTATAGGAGCGACTAAAAAAGTACAAACAGTAAGCCTGTTTAGTAATGTGCCGATAGAAAAAATTCAGACTATCTACCCTGATACTCACAGTTTAACATCCATCCAACTCTTGAAAATCCTATTAAAGGAATACTGGAAGAGGGACTGCGTACTTGCTGATTCTTTTATTTCTGATAGCAGCCTACTACAAAAGAATGAGGCAATTCTTGCCATTGGCGATAAAAGTTTTTCCTTACAGGGTAACTTCCAATTTCAATATGATCTTGCAGAAGCCTGGCATAATTTGACAGGGTTGCCATTCGTATTTGCTGCCTGGATAACACGGAAAAATATTTCATCAGAACAGGAACAACAGTTAAATAACGCTTTGCAGTACGGCATGCAGCATATCCCCCAGGTAATTGAAGAATTGCAATCTGCCTTGCTTTCTCATGAAGAGTTGAACTATTATTTTACGGAAAACATCAGCTACAATTTTGATAACAAGAAGAAATTAGCGCTCAATGTTTTTTTGCAGAAAATAAAATTGCATAAACTTTCTCCCCAAGCAGTTTTATAGTTTATTTAAGACCTGGTCGAAAATTTTTTCTGTCATTTTTCCAACAGTAACATAGGGTTGGCTGCTAAACATGCCGTTACTCCTGTTTGCCAGGAGGGCATTACATGAAATTGCTTCATGCCCTAAAACCCTTGCCAATCCATACAGCCCGGCAGTTTCCATTTCAATATTTGTAATGCGATGTTTCCCGTAATGGAAAGTTCTTACATCATCATAGAATTTATCCATTTTCAGGGTGGTGTTTATTTTTCTGCCCTGGGGGGCATAAAAACCCGGCGCCGTTAATGTAATTCCTTTTAAGAAAGTGTCGTCAAAAAGAGAAAGTAGATTTGATGATGCGGAAGTGATGTAAGGATGAATTGTAGAAGGAAAATAAGCATGCATCTTGAACTTTTCGAGCATTTCGATTTCTTGAGATGAATTTTTAAAATTATAAAAATTTAGCATGTTATCTATCCCGATTGCATATTCCGAGAGCAGGAAACTATCAACCGGGATGTCAGGCTGAATACTCCCGGAAGTGCCTATTCTTATGAATGTGAGTTTTGTAAAATTTTCTTTCCATTCTTGTTTTTCAAAATCATAATTAGCTAACAGGTGTAATTCATTTAGTACTATATCAATGTTATCTGTACCGATTCCGGTTGAAATAACAGTAATGTTTTTACTTCCGATTCTCCCTGTTTGTGTGATGAATTCTCTTTTTTTTAATGAGTGTTCAATAACATCAAAATGTTTTGAAACAGTTTCTACTCTCTCGGGATCTCCTACAGTTATTATAAGATGAGCTATTTGGTGGGGAAGAAGATGCAAATGATATACACTACCATCAGTATTCAAAATCAATTCACTATGTTGAAAAATTTCCATCATGCAAAACTAATTCAAACGCTTTATTTATACTTTTACGTAGTTATGAATACGGGTAGGGTTTTAGTAGCCACAGATTTTACAACACAATCAATTGCCGCACTTCGGTATGCAACTTATGTTGCAAACCGCTTGAATACACGGATTGACCTGGTGCATGTCGCTGAAAAAAAACATTTGAGGGAACAGGCTGAAAATAGAACTGCATATAAAAGCTTACTGGAAACGATTTATGAAAACCTAGAAAAAATCAAAATGGAAAGTGGTGCAGCGTTCAGGATCTCCGAACATGTATTACTAAGTGAGAGGAGCTTTTATGAGGAAATAATTGATTATGGTGTTGAACATGCTTTTGACCTATGTTGCCTTGGGGTTTCTTCTTCAATGAACCATGATTTAGGGGATAATACGGAACAACTGGTAAAACAAGCGGATTTCCCCATTTTCACCTGTAGAGAGGTAAAAGAGCCTGTGCAATTTAAAAACCTCCTTTTACCTATTGACCTTACAGGGTATACTACTGAAAAAATTGATCGGATAATAAAATTCGCAAAACATTTTGAGGCTACAATTCATCTCCTTGCAGTTTCTGAATTCCTGGAGGAGCTAATGAAAAATGTTTCTGTACTTAGCGAGAAATTGAATGACGCTGAAAAGCAAATAAAAGCCGAAGGCCTGAAATGTACCACTGAAATTATCAAAAATGATTTTGTAAATAATTCAATTTCAGAATATGCAGAAGAAATAGATGCCGATCTTCTTGTAATCATGTCAAAGAAAGAAAACAGGATATCTGAATTGTTACTTGGCTCAAGAGTAAACAAAGTAATTTCAAAGTCAAAAATCCCGGTGTTGAGTTTTCGTCCGCTTACGGAACTTTAATATTTCATAATCTTTTCAAAAAGAATTCCTGCAGGGGTCTTTACTGAAAGAAAATATATCCCATCTTTGAGATCATCAAGCTTTAAAAAAAACTCTTGTCCACAATAATATTGATCAAAAACTTTTTTACCATTTAGGTCAGTGATCAAAACATTGCATTCAGAAAATCCGGGCAATTTAATATGAAGAGACTCGCCAGAAAATGTAAAATTGAATGTATTCAATATTTGAATGCCGTGAGAATTTACAGCCTTTTCAATATCAACGCCTGTTAACAAGCCCCTAACGTACAAGATATCAAAAATTATATCATGGTAGAGGCTGTCAAAGTGCAAAGCCTCGCTATTTAATAGTACAAGTGCAGCCTCGGGCATGCTCATATCAACAATGCTCCCATACAAACATTCCAGCACCAGTTTATCAGTATTTTCTTTTCCAATTTCATCATATATATCCATAAGTGCGCCACTCCAAATTTCACTTGCGTCATAAATACTTGCCCCTACATCTTCAGGGTAATGCTTAGTTGTGTTGGCATCCCGGCCGCTCCAAAACTCATTGTGTCCATCCCAACTAAATACATTTTGCCAATTATAATCTGAAAAACTTCTCGAATAGCTCACGGCAAAATAATCGCCATAACCTTCGTCTACTGCCCTTCGTTCAAAACCTGAGTTACTCCCAGGAGAGGCGTTGTCAGACAGCGCATGTGTATATTCATGAACAATCACATCAGCATCTTCAGCATCATCAACCCCACCCTCTCCATATTGAATGGAGGGCGGTGACCCTGCAACATAAAATGATTGATCTGCTCCACCGGCACCATGGGGATCTACCTGGAGGTAGAACTCTGAAATATCGGGAAAGCCAAGCGCTGTGTTGTATTCAACAAATTTTGTGAGATGGTAAAATGTATTTACATCTTCAAATCCGTCATCTGTTCTTGAATAATAAAATGTATTTGTTGAAGATGTGACAACCGGGATAATCGGGCTTGCAAAATCCTTTATTTCGATAAAATTGTTTTTCAGGTAAAATGTACCTGATTCAAAAAGAGCCGTAAAACTGCCTTCAAATTGCTGAAGCTGGAGGGCTAATGTCGTTGAATCGTCGAAATCTGAATAATCTCCCCCGTAACTTGTATTTGCGGAAGTAAGCGGATCAGGAAGAAAAACCGTGCCAGTGACGGTTGAATCTGGGAGGTGAAAAAATGAACGATGATCGCTGAAGTAAACAACGGTATTATTATTATCAACTATAATGGATTCAAAATTATTTTCATCCTTTGCTGATGTAAATAGGTAACCATACTCCAGTTCACCGATATCATTAATAAACAAGATTGCTTCCCCTTCTAGATCAGTTTTGAATTTATAAGCGGAAGCAATTTCAGGAGAGATATTTTTTTTTCTGTTATAAGCTGTATTAACCTGGTCTGCTAAAAAATATTTACCATTAACTAACCGACATATTTTATCTTTTCCAACACACAGTTTTACCTGTAATCCGTAAACAGGTACATCATCAAATAATTGTATGAAAGTGTAGTAAGTGGCAGAGGGAGATTGCCTGATGGCGGAGACTGCTAATTTGCCCGAATTTTCCGGTAATAGTTTATTAGCATAAGCAAGTACAGAAGCATCATCTTTAAGAAAAATATTCGATTTCAGGCTGAGTTTCTGAATTTGGGCATAAGTTGATAATGAACTAGAAAACATAAACATGTAAAAGCTGTAGAATATTACTGCAGGCCTGGATAACCTTTCGAAATTAAACAATTTGAATATCAGCCTTTTCTGCATAGTCCTAAATATGAAGTTAAAATTAGGGGTTTCATATTTATTTTCATTTTTTAAAATATCTCGATGTTCAGATTTGCTTATTTTTAAAATTTGTGAGTATTCTAAAAATGCAGAACTTTCATTTTTTTAACATAAAATTGTTTTAATGAATCCTGTTTTTCCATTTATCAAATATGAACATGTTTCATACTCTGAAGAAGAGATGCGTCAGCGCAGCAAAGACTTTTATAAGTGGCTGGATAAACGACGCAGTGTACGCATGTTTTCAGATAAATCCATACCTGAAGAAGTTATCAATTTTATACTGCTGGCAGCGTCTACAGCTCCCTCGGGCGCACATAAACAGCCCTGGACATTTTGTGTAGTAACAAATCCCGAAATAAAAAAACAAATAAGAATTGCGGCCGAACAGGAAGAAAAACTTAGTTATGAGCAGCGTATGCCGCAAGAATGGCTGGAAGATCTTGCACCGCTTGGTACTGACTGGCGAAAAGAATTTTTGGAAATAGCTCCCTTGCTAATTGTTGTTTTTAAGCGTAATTATGAGATTCATAACGGAAAAACAAAGAATAACTATTATGTATCAGAGAGTATAGGAATAGCCACAGGGTTGCTTCTTGCAGCCATTCATAATGCTGGTTTGGTATCATTAACACACACACCAAGCCCAATGAATTTCCTCAAAACAATTCTGCAACGACCTGAAAATGAAAGGCCTTTCTTATTAATTCCAGTAGGCTATTTGGCACAGTCAACTCAAGTACCTGATATTAGAAGAAAAAGCTTACAGGAAGTTTCAGAATGGTACCGATAAACGCAACCTTTTCAAGGGCCAAACACTCTTCCATACAGTCTGAAAAACATACACGGTAAAGATTGAAAAATCACAAATCTGTTGTATGTTTGAAGCGCTTAAACCAGTCGGACTTTGGAATCTACACTTACAGTGCAATTTTATGCAGAAATTGCCAGGCGTCTGGCGCTGAGCAGCAACCTGTCTGATGCATTTGAAATAATTAATGATTCCTGTTTACGGGCATTCAAAGCAGACCAAAGCGCCATCTTCACATTTGATACTGATAACAATAATTATATTCGTAAATCTTTAAGTGTAAGCAGAAGTAATGTAGCAAGCACTGAATTCCCTCATTACTTGAAACTTTCACAGTTATTTGCCCCTTACTCACAAAAAAAATACCTGGTAAATGCCTTAAGGCCCTCCCCATTTTTTGAGGAAGATGCCTTTACAAGCGGTAGCGAAGTATTGTTGCCGGTTAGAATTGATAATAGGATTTTAGTTTTGATAGTATGCCGAAGTGCTGAAAAAATATCATTACCTAATGAACATGAGATTTTCTGCGAATACCTTGAATATATTCTTGCCACTACTCTTCATCGCTTTACAAGTGAAAGTGAAATAAGTTTACTCAAGAACGAAATAAGAAATAGGGATGTAATTAACCATGGCCGGCTACAAATGATAAATGACCGACTGCGCAAGAGTAACCAAGAACTTAAACAATTTGCATACACAGCATCGCATGACCTGCAGGAACCCCTTCGTATGGTCACTAATTATATTAATCTTTTTTACAAATATTACGGCCCAACTCTTACACCTGACGGAAAAGAATATCTTGACTACGCAAAGGACGGTGCAAGTCGCATGCACATGCTTATTAAAGACTTGCTTACTTATGCCAAATTAGATTATTCTGAGGATGCCAAGCAGTACTTTTCTGGAAGTAAAATGCTTGGAGAAGCCCTTAAAAACCTGCAGGTAGCAATAGAAGAGAACGAAGCAATTATATTTTACAGGGATATTCCTGAACTTTATGGGAATGAAAACCAGATTGTGTGCCTCTTTCAGAATCTTGTGGATAATGCAATAAAATATAAAGGAGAAAACTACCCTGATATTTTTATTGATGTAGAAGACAAAGAGGAACACTGGAATTTTAGTGTGAAAGATAACGGCATAGGCATTGATCAGCAATTTCATGAAAAGATATTCGAATTCTTCAGCCGCCTTCATGCAAAAGATGAATATAAAGGAACAGGCCTGGGGTTATCTATTTGCAAAAAAATTATAGACAAACATTCCGGAACCTTAACCCTGGAATCAGAACCCGGGAAGGGGAGCAATTTTAAGTTCTCCATAGCAAAAGCATAAGGAAGTAGTGACTCGACTCCTTGAATGATATTAATACGCATCCCTACTTAAAATTCTACAGTAATTTAGTAACTCAATTTGCCTGTAAACATGATGAAGCTCTATTATCTTTCCACATGCGATACTTGTGCCGGTATAATGAAAGAACTACAGGTAAAGAAACACCCTTTTGTTTTACAAGATATTAAGAACGAAAAAATCACTGAAGAACAAATTGATAAGATGCGGGAAATGGCAGGAAGTTATGAAGCTCTATTCAGCCGTATTGCATTGAAATTCAGGGGCTGGGGGTTAAACAAAATGGAACTACATGAGAAAGATTATCGAAAATATATTCTTCAAGAATACACTTTTTTGAAACGCCCAGTGTTCATCATTGGCAAAAAAATATTTATTGGGAATGCACCTAAAACAGTTTCAGCAGTAAAACAAGAGTTAATGACTCTGCAAAAAAACTAAAATATTGTCCATTGAATGAAACACCTCCTCCCATCATAATATTGTAAAATCCTGATTTTGCTTGCACAAGATTCTGAAAGGAAGTAACTTTCAAATTCAAACTAAAAACTATGAGGCGATTTGTACAACTCCTCCTCCTCACAAACATCTTATTTCTTGCAACTCCTTTTTTCACTCTCGCCTGCGAAGTGGATGAAGTAGAGGTGAGCATTATTATTGACCCGGATTCATGGCCTTCAGAAACTTCATGGGAAATTAAAGATGCTGATGGTGTAACTGTTGCTGATGGTACTTATTATGATGCCGATGTGTGTGTGCTTTCGGGCGTTTGCCATACTTTTTATCTATATGATAGCTATGGTGATGGCATATATACACCCCATGGAGTAGAAGTATATTATGGAGGAGTTTTAGTTGCTGATTTCAGCGGCGATTTCGGATCTATAACATCTGTAAACATGGGCTGTGCGCCTGGTGAGGTCTGCTCCAGTGCGTTTGTTGTTGATTTGGGCACACATACAGCTGAAGGCCCAAACACCTGGTATGAATTTACCCCTGCTGATACTGGCTCTTACGTTATTTCCACTTGCGATCTTGATAACATTTGCAACACAACGATCTGGGTATATGATCATTGCGAAGGATTAGTTCCTTCTGAGTTTGCTGAAGGAACAACGGCTTATAATGAAGATGCCTGTAGTGAACTTGCAGAAGTTTCCACTATTTTTCTTGCAGGGAAAACATACTATATCAGAATTGGCGATAATGGCACATCTTGCGACGGCACTGAAATTCATTGGAGCCTCACCTACTTAGGACCCCCTGTGGGTTGTACAGATGCTTATGCATGTAATTATGATCCTTTAGCCATGGCTGATGACGGAAGTTGTCTTTATCCCGGTTCACCGGACTGCCCCTCAGGTCCCGACCTTGTGATAGACTCAACATATTTTGATGGCTATCCCGCAACAGGTTGGAGCGCTGATTTTGATGTTTCTACTTACAACGCAGGTTGGGATGATTGTGCGGTGGAGGAAGAATGTATTACAGGGACGGGTTTGCGATATGTTCTTCAGTTTACTATGAAAATAGATAATATCGGTGATGAAGATTATCATATTGGTGAACCTGGTGGCGGTGCTCCCGGCTTTGTTTACAGCAGTTGCCACGGACATTGGCATTATGCTGATTATGGTGAGTACCTGCTATATGATTCACTTGGCAATGAATTGCCTGTTGGGCATAAGAATGGGTACGCTGTGATGGATGTAGGATGCTTTGACGGAACAGGTGGTTATGGCGGCTGGGACATGGGAATCTCTGCAGGATGTTACGATTTGTATGGTAATGGAACAACCTGTCAATGGATTGATCTAACAGATGTAGAAGACGGAACATACACCATGGTAGCCCGTGTGAATTGGGAAAATCACCCGGATGTTGATGGAAGAACTGAAACAAATCTTGCAAACAACTGGGTAAGTACCTGCATAAAAATTACAAGAGAGGAACCCGGTGGTGAACCCGAAGTAGAGGTAGTAGATGACTGTGCACCTTACTATGATTGCTATGGTGAAATTTTCGGGGCTGCTGAATATGATTGTAATGGCATTTGCAACGGCCCCGGTCTTATAGGGGATCTGAACGTTGATACACTGCAAAATTTTGATGATGTAGATACTTACATTACTGAAATTCTTGACAATACTATTTTAGCTGCTAGCTGCAATGATGCAAATGCAGATAGTGATATTGATGTGTATGATGCAGCACTGGTGAGCGGTTGTTCCTGGGAAGGTTTAGGGTCTACGCATATTGTTTCTCTTTGTGATATGCCCTACACATTTACAGATGTTTATGACACAGTAACTTTTAGTATAGGGGAGGTTAATACTTTAGCCGGATACCTTGATATAAACAGCTTGAATCCAACCGCAAAAGTACTTGGTTATCAATTCACTATGAGTGGATTGATAATTGATTCAGTTCTGAATCTTGCTGCAGAAACATTTGATTATAACTATAAAATAAACCATTCAGAGAATGAGGTAATTGCCCTTGGATATAATGAAGTGTCTTACGGAAAAAAGATAGTACCTTCAAAAATTGCAAGGGTATATTTTCATTCAGATTATGCCTCGGACATTTGTATTGATTACATCACCACAATTGTGAATGAGGATTATCATGAAGTAATAACTGCAAAAGATGATGCTTGTGTTACAATCACCGGTGTGAATGAAATTTGGAAAAATAATTACTTAGATGTAAAAGTTGTTCCCAATCCATTCAATACTGTAACTAACATAACCTTCAATAATTATTTGCAGGAAGCATTTTCCCTTAAGGTATTTTCATTAGACGGGAATTTTATTTTTGATGAACAAACAACTTCGGGCAGTACTTTCAAATTTGATGCAACGCAACTTCCTGCAGGAGTATATATTTATGAGTTAACCAGTGCATCAGTGTCTTTCACAGGAAGGTTGATAAAGCAATAAAAAACAAAACCACTTGGGTAAAGGCTTCTGCATGCACAGGAGCCTTCTTTTTTTATACCTTCGCAGCATGCGTATCGGTTTCGATGCAAAAAGATACTTCCAAAATGCCACCGGGCTTGGAAACTATAGCAGGATGCTGGTACATAGCCTTGCAAAATATTACCCTCAACATGAGTATCTCTTGTTCACTCCCTTTGCAAAAAATGAATTCGATATTGAAGAAACGGCTCGGGTGAAAATCATCCGCAGTAAGCAAAAATCATGGGGCGGTCTTTGGCGTAGCTATGCTATTAATCATGATCTTAAAAGAAGCAAAATTGATATTTTTCATGGCTTAAGTAATGAAATACCATTTCAAATTCGAAAGACAGGTGTAAAAACAGTTGTTACAATTCATGATCTCATTTTTAAACGTTTTCCTAATCATTACCCTCTCATAGACAGAAATATTTATGACATAAAATCAAAATATGCTTGCAAACATGCTGATGTAATTATCGCCACCAGCCAGGCAACAAAAAAAGATATTATTGAATTTTATGATGTTAATGAGCAGAAAATAAAGGTTATCTATCAGAGTTGTGATGAAAAATTTTTCGTTACACCACAACCTGACGCTCTTCGCTTGATTAATAAAAAATACAACTTGCCTGCAGAATTTATTTTGTATGTTGGTTCTATCATTGAAAGGAAAAACCTACTGAACATTTGTAAGGCATACATACAGATAGAAGAACAGAAAAGGATACCCTGTGTAGTTATCGGGAGGGGAGGTGTGTATGCTGCGAAAGTGAATACATTCATAACACAAAATCAACTTGAAAAATATTTTATCTTTCTAAAGGGTGTTTCAAATGATGAAATACATGCATTCTATCAGCAAGCATTTGCCTTTGTTTATCCCAGCAAGTATGAAGGTTTTGGAATCCCTGTATTAGAAGCCATGGCAAGCGGCTGCCCTGTTATCACCTCTGTTGTTTCATCCATGCCCGAAGTAGCAGGGGATGCAGCTCTGCTGGTGAACCCGGATTCTACCGAGGATATCTCTGAAGCAATTCAAAAGCTTACTCAAAATGAAAACTTAAGAAAACAATACGCTGAGATAGGAGAAATACAGGCACAAAAGTTTACTGCACAAACTTTTGCGGGCAAAGTTGTTGAAATTTATAATTCTATTGTTATATAATTTTTAACTTTAAGGTACATTCTCTTGTATGAAATTTCTTTCTGTTTTTTTCTGCCTTTCAGTTTCAATGCCATGCATTTCGCAGACAGATACTATTTATTTCTCTGAACGTTCACACTTTTATTTTTCCGGGCTGTATTCTGCCTACACATCTGTATTTGATAAAATGGACAGACCCTACCTGTATTCTGCATGCAGAGAACTTGGAGTAGTAACGTTTGATATTACTGATGCAGATGCACCATTTCCTACAGATACAATACTACCGGCATCATTATCTTTTTTGCGCCCTACCAACCTGGTGCAGTATGAAAATTATCTGTTTGTTTCTCTTGGGGGATTTGATGGATTTTTTCCACAAAACCCAGGGCTTGCCATCATTGATATTGCAAATCCTGAGTTGCCGGTGATAAAAGATGTGTGGTTTGATGCGATGTATAACCAGGGGTGTGCAATTGTTATAACGGATGGCACTTATGCTTATCTCGGCGCAATGGATGAAGGTGTTATTATTGTGGATGTAAGTAATGTGAATGATATTCAGTTTGTTTCCAACATACTTCCAGACATTGAATTTCCTGATGTGCCCGGACTTTTTTCAACACCCAATGCGAGGGGTTTATATAAATTGAATGAGGAAACTTTACTTGTAGCTAATGATCATGGTGGCTTGCGATGGATTGATATCAGTAATATTGAAGAACCCGTAGAAACCGGGAAATACATGAACGACGAGTTATACGCAATTGCTGCTCCGGCCTATAACAACATTGCAGTTAAAGATCATTATGCTTATGTTTCGGTAGATTATTGCGGGCTGGATGTGATAGATGTGGGAGATAGTGAAATGGAAACTGTACTTTGGATTAATCCCTGGGATTGTGATACTTCAAATTGGATTGGCAGAGCGGGGCATACGAATGAAGTTGTTATAAAAGATGACTTGTTATTTCTATCAGGCGGAGATAGTGAAGTGCTAGTGTATGATATTTCTACCCCGGCAATTCCTGTTCTTGTAGGCCAATTTGCATTCCCATTCGATAGTGTTGTGGCCTGGAGTGTAGATGTTAATGATAGTTATGTTTCCCTTGCATTAGTGAATAATAGTGTTTTTGGAATACCTTACTATTCAAATACTGGAGGCATTAAAATCCTGGATTATAATGTTGTTACAACAATAGATGAGAACGATGTTACCATTAAAATACTTCCAAACCCGGTTAGTGATAAACTTTTTATCCAGTTTACGGCCAGCTCTCAAGCGTTTATAGCTGTAGTAGATATGCTGGGGAATATAGTTTTCGAAAAAGTACTTTCGGGAGAAAGTTCACTTTCAATAGACTTCGAAAGCTTCGCTATCGGGATATACCAATTACAATGTTTTAATACCGAAGGGTATACAACACAATATGCTATTGTAAAATTGTAAACGAAAAAAGGAGATGTGAAAATTTATTCAACAATAAACGTTTTCACCTTTGTTCTTTCTCCCTCGCTCACTTTGAGGTAATACATTCCTTTACTGCAAAAGTTTTTTACAGGCAGAATTAAACCTGTTTCGCCCTCCTGTAACCGTAATTGTGATGAATATAAAACCCTTCCCTGGGCAGAAATAATGGTTATCTCAAGAAGAGGTTGGGTTAAATTATTGGTAAATTCTATTTGCATATATTCTGTAACCGGATTTGGATAAACTAAAACTTCATTCGTTTTCATCTCCGGGTGACCGGATTTCATCATTGTATTGCTTTCATAGAAAGTATATTCCTCAATTGAATCAATCAACCCATCACAGTTATCATCAATGCCATTCATTAAAATTTCATCGGCAAAAAGATTTATGAGAGGATTATCATCTTCACAGTCCCCGGGAATGATTGTATACCCGGATACTGATGGTTGGCAGGAATAAATATAAACGTCATATGAACCGAGCCCATCGGCATCAGCATCTTCAAAGAAAATGTTTTCTTCAAGCCCATTGTCGGCTATACCATCGCAATCATCATCCACTGTATTACAAATTTCTGCTATAGCAGGGTTAATTGAAGATGATGCATCATCACAATCACCTGCCGTTGAAGTATAGCCTGTAGGAGTTCCACTACAAGATGTTGTAGCATTTGTTATATCTCCATAGCCATCGCTATCTGCATCTAAATAATAAGTTGTAGTAATTCCATCATCAATCAGTGTATTACAATTTTCATCCAATCCATTACATACTTCAGATGCAGAGGGATTTATAGAAGGATTTGCGTCGTCACAGTCAGCTGAAAAGTTAAACCCATCTCCATCATTATCTAACTCTGAAGTTGTTCCATTTAAAATGAAATTTTGTAATTGTAGGATACCTGTAGTAGTATTTACACTTTTAAAACAATAAACCCGTACGAGAAGTGAACCGGTGGTTGAAAAGTCAGCCATATCCCATGTAAATGTTGTGGTACTTCCACAGGCTGTTGCCAGGGTCAGATCGTAATCTGTTCCGTTAGTTTGCCAGGTGGTGCCCCCATTTGTGCTGTAGGCCAACCTATATTTTTGCGGGCCTTTATTATTTCTCCGGCAGTCAATACTCACCGAACTCACATTTAGCTGGTAGTTAACATTGGGGGTTATGCTGAATTCTACGGCACTTCTTGAGGTATTGAATGTTGCTGCAACGTTTAATTTATTTGAATTAAACCCATCTGGGCAGGAGCTGGTCATCGTTGCGCCATTAATCCTTGCCAGATTTGTGAAAGTTGTATTAATGTCTGTGTAAGCAGGTATTCCTGAAACATTATTTGTATAATTATACAGTTGTGCATGCGCTGCGAAGCTGGCTATACAGAACATTATAATTGCTGTTAGGGGCTGAAGTTTAGGAATGTTCTTCATATTATGTGTTTTAATACGAATGGTTGACACTTGTTACTCAAAGAGTAGTTGCAATTGAACCATTTCCGGAGGTTTAAATTTTGTCACAAACCCGCATACATGCCGGCAATTTGAATTTGAAAACAAACATTATCTTTCGCACAAATAACTTACATGTGTGAGGGCATAGATGCAATCAAATTAAACTTTGATGAGGACAAATTATTCCTTCTCAATCTTATTCTTGCCTTCCTCATGTTCGGCATTTCCCTCAGTCTTAAAATTGCAGATTTTAAACGTTTGTTTGTAACTCCCCGGAAGGCTATTGCGGGAGTAATTAGCCAGTATTTTGCATTACCACTTGCTACATATCTTATAGTTATCATTCTTAAACCCTGCCCAAGTATAGCAATGGGGATATTTCTGCTGGGGGCATGCCCGGGAGGTAACATGAGTAACTTTTTATCGCATCTTGCCAAGGGGAATGTTGCACTTTCTGTTACGCTTTCAGTGTTTCAAACAGTACTTGCGCCAATATCAACACCCCTCATATTTACTGTGTGCGCCAATAGTTATGCACCTACAAGAGAACTTATGCAATCCATTAATATTGATACCCTGAAACTGGTGAAAGAAATTTTTATCATACTTGGGATTCCTCTTGTACTGGGTTTTATTACAAGTAATAAATTTCCTGTTTTCACATCAAGGATATTGAAGCCCGTACATGTGTTATCCCTCACCCTATTCATTGGATTTCTGTTATTTTCTTTACTAAACAACTATGATAATTTTATTTCAATAATCGGGGTCATTTTTTTTATCGTGTTTCTGCATAATGCCCTCGCCATGGGTAGTGGTTATCTCATGGGTATGATATTTAGGCTGGATTTTAAGGACAAAAAATGTCTCGCCATTGAAACAGGTATCATCAATGCAGCTCTTGGGCTGGCTATCATTTTTACTTTCTTTCAAGGTATGGGTGGCATGGCGGTAGTGGCAGGATGGTGGGGTCTATGGGATCTAATAGCGGGTGGATTGCTTGCTGGTTACTGGAACAGGTTAGATAAAAGAAAACTTTTGAAGTAAGATGAATGGGGGAGAGCAGGGAATTAGATAACAACGCCCAGTGCATTCTCCCTACAGAACTTTATTGATTACTCATTATTCATTTACTTTTGCGCCTGCATGTACGAGTTCAAGGATTTCTTTACAAGAAAACATGTAAGTGTCCCTTTCAGGGGAAGAAAAATGATTGTGTGGAACCGTTGGTATTGGTTTGTACAACCCCCACTTGTTTCAATTCCTTACACTCTATACTATAGTAAATTTCAAAAACTCAACTGGGAGAAAGTCCCCAAGAATAAGCCAGTAATCTTTGCAGAAACACATCGCAACGCTTTCATGGATTCACTTGCCTGTGTAAATACGGGCAGTTCGCAGGTAATACAACTTGCAAGAGGCGATGCATTTAACAATAAAATACTTGCCCCCATCTTTTATTTTTTTCACATGCTGCCTATCTGGCGAGAAAGGGATGAACCTGGCGGAGATACCTGGGAGAAGAATGAAGAAACTTTTAATGCCTGTTACGACCTGTTGGCAAAAAATGCAATTGTAGGTATTTACCCTGAGGGTGATTGTATAAATGAAAATCATGTTCGGCCTTTAAAAAAAGGTATTTGCAGAATTGCTTTTGGGGCAGAAGTGCGTTATAATTTTGAACTGGACATACAAATTGTGCCTGTAGGTGTAACTTATACAGGGGCTGATAAATTCAAAAAATGGGCAGTCATAAATTTTGGCGACCCAATCCCTGTAAAAGATTTCATCCCCACTTACAAAACTTCGCATGCGCTTGCCATCAATCAGTTAAAAGAGGCAATTGAGATTGGCATGCAAAAAACAACACTTCATATAAAGAAGACTGCGCATTTCCATGATAAAGAACAACTCGCAACTATCTATGCAAGAAACAAAATACTTACTGAAGGCAGAAGGTATGAGCCTATAAGCAAGTTGCTGGAGGAAAAGAAAACGATCAACATTTTAGAAAATGCAGAAGTAAATGCGCCAGATACTTTTAAGCATTTGCATGATTTTTTACAGGAGTATAAGGGGCTGATGAATAAATTTAATTTCAGGGAAAATACTTTTGATGAAGCGAAACATAAACCAGTCAGTATTGTTTTTATGACGCTGTACTTGCTACTTATGCTCCCTGTTTTTCTATTTGGTGTTGTTACTAACTATGTTCCTTACATCATCCCCCACCGTTTTGTCGTAAGAAAAATAAAACAACGCATTTTCCACAGTTCCATTAAATATGTGATCGGTTTTCCTATCATGATAGCCTGGTATATTTTACTCTCAGTTTCAATATGGTTCATACTCGGTAGTATGCTTTCCGTGCTAATCTTTTTTATATTCTTCCCTATTGCCGGGCATATTGCATTTTATTATTGGTATGATCTCAAGAAATATGTAAGTATTCTGCGCTTTAAAAGATTAGAAAGGCAAAAAGATAATGACCTGCATGCCTTGCAGGTTTTGCGGAACAAGATTATCGATGGCATAAGCGGGCTCCCCCAAGAATAGGTGTCAATTGAAATTCATTTTATCGCTTCTGGCAGAAGGTTCCAGTAAATTATCTCCGGAATAGCGTAATTTTATTTCAAATATTTTTCATGAGTAAATCAATTCCGGGGATAATCCTTATTTCGGCAATTTTTGCGAGCATCGTCTTTCAAATTCAGGAGAAAAGAATTCCAACACCAAAGTTTGAAACAGAAACAGAAGCTTTAGATGCTTTGGCATTTTTAAGCGCAATAAATGGTTATCCCCATCAGGATTTCCAGCCGGGTTCTTATGCAAAAGCATTTGAAAAATTTAATGCGTTGTATAAGAAATCAGGATCGAGCAGGGAAGAGGATAGTTGGAAAAATGTAGGCCCCAATAATGTGGGCGGAAGAACAGTAAGCATTGCAATAAACCCTGTTGATACGAATATAGTTTGGCTGGGCGCTGCAAGCGGGGGGCTTTGGAAATCAACAACCGGAGGTATCGGGATTAATGCCTGGCAAAACATTCCAACAGGCTTTGAAGTACTCGGCGTAGGCGCCATCGCCATCAATCCCAATAACACAAATGAAATGTTCATCGGCACAGGTGAAACATACTCTTACGGAACAAACTCTATGGGCTTAGCAACCAGAACAGAAAGAGGAAGTTATGGCATCGGGATATTAAAATCTGATGATGGGGGCATAACATGGGAAAAATCCCTTGACTGGAGTTATGCTGAGAACCGGGGTGTTTGGGAAATTCTTTACAACCCGCTTGATACAAATATTTTGTATGCAGCAACCACTGAGGGTGTTTATAAAACAACAGATGGGGGAGACAACTGGGAAAATATAATGGCTGTAAAAATGATCATGGACATGGAAATGGACAGAACCAGTGGTGATATTATTTATGCTGCAGCAGGAAACCTGGTTTCTGAAGATAAAGGAATTTATAAAAGTACTGATGCAGGCGCAACCTGGGAATTGCTCACAACAGGACTACCTGTTTATACGCATGATGGAAGAATTACAATTACTGCATCTGAAACAAATTATAATAAACTATGGGCAATTATTGGTAATGCCTTGAGTACAGTGGGTGTATATTACAGTAATAATGCAGGCGATAGCTGGACATTGATTGATAACACAAACATTGTTTCTTACCAGGGATGGTTTGCAAAAGGATTGCTTATAAATGCAAATGATGAAGATGAAATACTTGCCGGCGGGGTTGAATTATTTAAATCAACAAACGGAGGCAATTCATTTACGCAGATAACTACATATACAGGCCCTGACAGTTATGTCCATCCGGACCATCATGGATTGATCTCAAATCCGCTTGATCCTGAAAAAGTTTATGATATAAATGATGGTGGATTGTTTCGTTCCAATGATTTTGGCGAAACATGGTATTCCTGTAACGATGGCTATGTTACTTCACAGTTTTACATAGGTTCTGTGTCAAGCCAAACGAATGATGTTGGGCTGGGAGGTTTGCAAGATAATTTTACTCAACGCTATGATGGAACAAATTACTGGATTGCAGTAATAGGAGGAGATGGTACCTATAATGCAATCAACTATGAAGATGATCAGATTCAGTATGGGGCGTATCAATACCTCGGCATTATTAAGTCTTATGATCAGGGATATAATTTTTATGAATCTATGTCAACCGGTTCAAGCAATGCATTCCTTGCGCCATACATTATGAGTGAGTCTGATCCTGAGATTATTTAT
>JBJXHH010000042.1:0-4709 GCA_046160675.1 Chitinophagales bacterium | reverse complement strand
GATGCTTATAATGAAGTAGTAAAAAGCAATCATACATATGTACTGCATTATGTTGCGCAAAATGATGGGGGAAATTATTTTGCATTGTCTGATATGCCTGATGCTTATACTTATAGTTCAACTACTTTCAAGAAGGGAGCCGATGTAATTGCCACTTTGCGCAACTATATGGGAGATGACGATTTTTTCAACTGTATTTCTTCTTTTTTGGATGTTTACAAATTTCAAGCTGTAACTGCAGCACAACTGAAGGATCATTTAAGTGCATGTTCGGGTACAGATCTCACTTCTTTTTTTGATAATTGGATTTATGCGGCAGGTTTTCCTGCTTTTGAAGTGGAAAGCATAAGTTATTTTGATGCCGCAACAATCAACGGAATTTGTATTGAACAAAAACTGAAGCATGCCCCTGCTTTTTTTAATGATGTTCCGCTCACAATTTCTTTTTTTGATGCAAATTGGAACCTGTATCATGAAGAAAGTGTAATAATGAGCGGTGAACATTCAAGTTTTTCTTTCCCGAGTATCCCGGCACCGGAGTCAGTTATCATAGATTATCATGAAAAAATTTCGGATGCAGTAACAAGCAACGAAATAATGATGACAACTCCAGGCGATTATTATTTTTCTAATGCCTTTGTAACAATCTCCCCTGTAGTGATCAGCGACACTGCTATTATTTATGGTCAGCAATATTGGGTGGAAGGAGATAATTATAAAGAGGTAATACCCGGGCTACATGTAAATACACAGCGATACTGGAAATTTCAGGGCATGGTACCGGGGGATTTTCAGGCTGAGGCAACGATAAAGTATAACGGAAAAACCGGAGTTTCCGGAGGCAACCAGGACAATGAATTTATCTCTAACATTGAAGACAGTTTAGTTCTTCTATACCGCCCTGACGCTTCTTCTGACTGGACAATTTACCCTGATTATACTTTAAATGACTTGGGACCAAATAATGATAAATTCGGCCAGTTTGAACTGAGTGCCTTCATGCTGGGTGAATATGCATTAGGCATGTACAATACTTCTCTTCCAGATGAAGCATCTGATGAAATTGAAGACTGTTCCATAGTTTCTGTGCATGAACTTGAGGAAGTTTTTTTCAATATATATCCCAATCCTGCACAACATTCCTTCAACATCAAATTTAAAAATGTAGGTAATTATAAAATAGAACTATTTGATTCTTTGGGAAACAAAATATTTGAAATGAAACCATCAAGCATAGCAATACTGGAAATTTCAACCAAAGAACTTGCTGCTGGCAGCTATGAAATAAAATGCACATCTGTTGATAACAAGCTCACAGCAACAGAAAAACTTGTGATTATCCGTTAGTTTTGCCCGCTTCTGAAAAATAAACTAAATATGAAGAATATTACTGTGATTGGCGCCGGAACAATGGGAAACGGCATCGCACATGTATTTGCAATGAAAGGGTTTTCTGTAAACCTTGTAGACGTTTCAGAACCTGCGCTGGAAAAGGCATTGCATACCATTTCGAAAAACCTGGACAGGATGGTGGCAAAAGGAAACGTATCTGAGGCGGAAAAAGAAACAACGCTTAAAAATATTTCTACTTATTCTAATCTTGAACATTCGGCAAACTCTGACCTTGTTATCGAAGCTGCAACTGAGAATGTGCAACTGAAACTGAAGATATTTACAGAACTTGATCAGATATGTAATGCAAATTCAGTTCTTGCAACAAATACATCATCCATTTCAATCACAAAGATTGCAGCAGCAACGAAAAGGGCACACAAAGTTATAGGCATGCATTTTATGAATCCTGTGCCTGTAATGAAATTGGTGGAAGTGATAAAGGGCTATGCTACAAGTGATGAAACTACAGATTTGGTTATGGAATTATCTAAACAATTAGATAAAATTCCAGTAGCCGTAAATGATTACCCGGGCTTTGTAGCAAACAGGATACTTATGCCGATGATAAATGAAGCTATTCATACCTTACATGAAGGAGTAGCTGGTGTTCAGGAAATTGATACTGTAATGAAACTCGGTATGGCTCATCCTATGGGGCCATTGCAATTAGCGGATTTCATTGGACTGGATGTATGTCTTTCTATCCTTCGTGTGCTGCAAGAAGGTTTCGGAAACCCCAAGTATGCGCCTTGCCCATTATTAGTGAACATGGTAACTGCGGGCTATCTCGGTGCAAAAAGCGGCGAAGGTTTTTATAAATATACTACCGGAAGTAAAGAATTAATAGTGAGTGACAGATTCGTATAAAAATAATCGGATCATAACTTTTAAAATTTGAACTTAATATCATGACACCAATATTTGCGAAAGCATACCCCCCGAATGAAGTGACTTTTTTGCCTGATGATTGCGAAAACCGAAAAGAACCAACAAGAGTTTTACTTTGTGAACCAACTTATTTCGAAGTAGTGGAAGGTAGAAATGTTTATATGCAGAACAATATTGGTAAAGTGAATAAAGAAAAAGCAAAGTCGCAGTGGGATCATTTACATACTTTGTACCTTCAATTGAAAGCAAGCGGTATCCTTGATGATGTTCTTGTTGTTGAAGGAGCCGAACATTGCGAAGACATGGTGTTTTGCGCCAACCAGAGTTTTCCCTGGACTACCTGGAGTGGGGAAAAAATAGTTGTGATGAGTAATATGAAACATGAAGCCCGGCAAAATGAAGTAGTTTACTTTGAAGATTTTTATAAAGACCATGGATACAGGATTTTCAACCTGCAAGGACGTTTTCATTTTGAGGGTATGGGGGATATGATAGCACATCCCGGAAAACGTATGCTCTATGGTGGATATGGGCTAAGAACAGATAAGCAAGTGTATGACGAAGTGAGCAGAACACTAGATACACCTATAGTATTGCTCGAACTTGTAAATGAAAATTTTTATCACCTCGACACTTGTTTTCTTCCTCTGAATGCGAATGAATTATTAATAGCACCCGGGGCATTTTCAGATGAAAGCTTAGTATTAATTAAAAAAATGTTTGAAGCAGTGTATGAAATCCCCATGCAAGAAGCAGTAAAAGGATTTGCCTGTAATGCGCATGTAATCTATGGGCCTAAAAACAAGTCTGCTACCATCATTCAAAAAAACAACCCGGTTACGCTGAACATACTCCAGCATAATTCTTCTCAGGTTCTTGAAACTGACACTTCAGAATTTATGAAAAGCGGCGGAAGTGTATTTTGTATGAAGATGATGGTGTATTGATTGTAAACTCTTAGGAACAGAATAATGCATTAATCCCAATCAGGCTTTTTTTTATCTAAAAAACTTTGAATACCCTGCTTGCAATCTTCCGTTCCCCTTGCTTTTGCATTCATTTCAGCGGCGTAGTTCAAAGCATCTTCTAACGACATTTCCTGTACTTTCGCTATCATGAGTTTGGTAGATTTTAACGATTCCCCGCTTGTGTTTTCAACTAATTCTCTGCAGAAATCCTGTACAAACGATTCAATTTCGTTTTTTTCAATCACTTCATTAATCAAACCAAATTCTTTTGCTTTGGTTGCATCAATTAATTTTCCTGTTAATAATAATTCTTTTGCAATTCGCTCATTTGTTTTTCTTAAAAGGAAAATCATTACAATAGCTGGCACAAAACCAATCTTTATTTCAGTATAACCAAATTGTGCTTCCGGAACTGAAAAGGCAAAATCGCAAACCGTTGCCAACCCGCAACCCCCCGCTATTGCATGCCCTTCAACTTGAGCAATAACCGGCTTTGCAAGTGTATAAATGAGCTTAAATAACTCCATTAAATTTTTTGAGTCCGCAGCGTTCTCATCGTAAGTATTTTTTTGCAGAGATTGCAGATAAACAAGATCAGCACCTGCACTGAATGCCTGCCCCTGTCCCTTCAGCATAATCACTTTAACTGCAGGATCTTTTTCGGCCGAAGAGAAAGCTGTTTTCAAATCACTAACTAATTGGGCATTAAATGCATTTCTCTTATCCGGACGATTTAGAGTGATTGTACAAATTTTTTTTTCAATGGAATAAAGTACCGTATCAAAATTCATAGTGGCTGTAGCTCTGTATCTAAAAATCTATTTTGTAATAAAACAAAGGTAAAAAGCCCAGTTGATATTCTTCTTTTACAGGACTTGCCGCAGGCTCTGTAGGGTCAGGGGCATAGGTATACCCCAGGATGTTCTCAATGCCAAATACATTCACAAGATCTAGGGCTATTTCGTGTGTTACTTGTTTTGTATTCATCCTGAAAGCAACTTTCAGATCAAACCGAAAGTAATCTTTCAGTTGAATTGTATTCGAAAGCGAATCAATGTAAACCAATTCTTTTGCTGAATTTGTAGCATCAATGTCTATGGGTGTTGCAAGTTTTCCTCCTGCATAAGTTGCTTTCCCACCAAACTGCAGGCTATTTTTTTCTTTTATATTGAATTCATATCCAAACAACATATTTGTTGCGTAGGATCCGTTAAAGTCAGTTTTTCTTTCTATTCCATCGCTGCCTACATACCTTGAATCATATATTGAACCTGTGATGAGGAAAAAGAAATGCCTGTTAAAAAATTTTTCAATCGTTAATTCAATCCCGTAATTTTTTCCTGTACCTGTGTTTTGCAGGGAATCAGGAAAAAACCTGGAGAAACCACTACCTTCATTGGCCAAAGAAAATGCAGAAGATTGAATTTCAACAGGAATATCGTAGAGGTATTGATAGTA
>JBJXHH010000041.1:0-3564 GCA_046160675.1 Chitinophagales bacterium | reverse complement strand
AAGCTCATGAGGAAAAGAAAGGGTAAACTGCCATAAAATTGAAATGCCTGCCACATGTTTGCAAGAATAGGAAGGTTTAAAGACTTAGACAACTGTCTAGGAAAGTTATGTAATTAATACACATAATTTATATTATGTTAAGTATAAGCATTAAACAAAAGGGAAGAAAAATCTTCCCTTTTGTAAACTTATTTTAATATCACTCCCCCAGCAGAGCCTTTATCTCATTCATCTTATCATAATTTCCGGTTTTGGCGTATATTTCTTTTAGGGCTTGCATTGTTGGGATATCTTCTTTATTTACAGCATGTGCCTTTTCAAAATAAGGCAACGCACTTTTATACAGTTCATTACGTTGCTTTTCCAGTTTCATGTAAGCTGCTTCAGCATCTAGAGGTAACTCAATCATTTGTTTGTTCAATTCTATTGCGGCATTATAATACAAAGCCCCTGTATTCAGATTGGTTTCGAAACTCTCAGGCTTAAGTTTTATAGCACTTAGATAAGCCTCCAAAGCGCCATTAAAATACTTTTCAGAATTTACAGAGTCAAGCCGCATTAGTTCGCCATAAGAGTTGCCCAGGGCAAAATAAAGTTCGGGATTACTAGGGTCAATCAAAATAGCTTGTTTCAATTTATCAACTATCTCTCCCGCCCTTCCCTGGCTCAGATAAAAATTGAGTTCAGTTACTAATATGGCCTCATCCTGAGGATAAGCTGCTCTCCCAGATTCAATCACTTTTAAAGCAAGCTCCGGTTGGCCTTTTTCCATGTACATATCACTCAGAGCCTGGTAAAGGTATGGCTCATTATAGTTCATATCCACCAGGCGTTGGTAAGTCATTATAGCATCATCAGTTTTACCAACCTTTTGTGCAGACAGGCCCACATTAAACACAGCACCAGTATCAATTGTAATGTTAGGGTCAATATCTAATTGAAGGTTATTTGCCTCCGCAGACATTAGAAAATCATGATAAGCAGAATTATAATTCTTTGCACTAAAGGCGTTCGCTCCATTATTAAAATAAGCGTTTTGAAGGTACTGCAAATCCAATATCATATTCTTTTTATAGGACTTTACATCAGGCATACTTAGGGCTATTTTAAAAGACCTAAGGGCAGTATCCAATGGGCTTACTGCAAGGCTGCTAAACTTGCCACTCTGATCACTGGCGATAGCAGAGTATATTTTACCCCTGTAATACCAGGTTTTTGCTTCATTCCTGGTTTTCTCATGCAGAATAGCCTCATCAATTGCTGTTTTAGCACGGTCAATTTCATTATTGGAAAGCCAGGTTACCGCTGAAGTAACTTTACTGGACTGTCCTAATGCACCCATGTGTGTTAAAACAAGGAAAATAATACTGATTATGCCTGTTTTTTTCATTTTGTTATTGTCTTTAAATTGTTGGTTTTAAATATTTTATACCTTATTTAACCATTATCAGGTTGAACCTCTGAATCACTATCAATGGTGTCAGTAGTATCTACATCATTTATGTTTTTTTCTTCTATTTCATCCTCAGTATCTACCCTGGTTACTGATGCTATACTATCACCGTCTTTTAAGTTAATGAGTCTCACTCCTTGTGTAGCCCGCCCCATTACCCTCAAGTCGCTCACACCCATTCGGATAGTTATTCCGTTTTCAGTAATAATCATGAGGTCGTTTTTATTGGTAACATCTAAAATCCCAATCAAATGTCCTGTTTTTTCGGTTACCTTGATAGTGGTTACACCTTTTCCTCCCCTGTTAGTTACCCTGTATACATCCTCTCCATCTTCAGGGTCGACAATATAGCTTCGTTTGCCATAACCATTTTCGCTCACTACCAGGATTGTTTTTTCATTGTCGCCTACTTCGACAGAAATCATACCAACCACCTCATCCTGTTCATTTGCAAGCTCTACCCCAATCACTCCTGCAGCCGACCTTCCCATTGGGCGAACTTTTGTTTCCGGGAAACGGATAGCCCTGCCTGACTTTACAGCAAGCATAATTTCATGTTTACCATTTGTTAGTCGAACACCGAGTAATTGATCTCCTTCATTAATAGTTATTGCAGCAATTCCATTTGCCCTGGGTCTTGAAAATGCTTCTACTGATGTTTTCTTAATAGTTCCTTTCTTGGTACAGAAAACGATGTAATGGTTGTTGATGAATTCTGAGTCTTCCAAGCTCTTTACATCAATATAAGCCATTACCTTATCATCAGCGGGCAATTGAATCAGGTTTTGTATAGCTCTGCCCTTGCCTGTTCGGGTACCAATAGGAATCTGATATACAGGAAGCCAGAAACATCTTCCCTGTTCGGTGAAAAACAACATTGTATCATGGGTGGAGGCGATAAAAATATGCTCTATAAAGTCTTCATCCCTTGTATCGCTGCCCTTAAAACCTTTACCACCCCTGCCCTGGCTGCGATACTCTGTAGCTGCAGTACGTTTGATGTACCCCATGTGGGAGATAGTGATAACTACATCTTCATCATTGATAATATCTTCAATGGACAATTCACCTTCAGCTGCTAAAATTTCTGTCCGTCGGGCATCTCCGTATCTTGCTTTTATATCATTGGTTTCATCAATAATTATCTGCATCCGCAAATCTTCATTAGCCAAAATTTCCTTCAGTTTAGCAATCAGTGCTTTAACCTCTTCATACTCCGCACGAATCTTATCTCTTTCAAGCCCTGTCAGACGCTGTAAACGCATCTCCAGAATTGCTTTTGCTTGTATCTCGGAAAGTTGGAATTGGGCTATCAACCCTTCTTTAGCTTCTTCCGGGTTCTTTGAATTCCTAATGAGAGTGATTACGGCATCAAGATTATCCAGGGCAATAAGCAATCCTTCCAGGATATGCGCCCTTTCTTCTGCTTTGCGCAGTTCATATTGGGTTCTTCTTACTACTACTTCATGCCTGAAGTCCACAAAATGCCCAATAAGTTGTTTGAGGCTTAAAAGTTTAGGTCTGCCATTAACAAGGCAGATATTGTTAACACCATAAGAAGCTTGCAGGGCGGTAAATTTAAAAAGTTGGTTAAGTACTACACCTGAAACTGCATCTTTCCGTAGATCATATACAATTCGTAGTCCTTCCCGGTTGCTTTCATCCCTGATGTCAACTATACCTTCAATTTTCTTCTCATTAATTAGTTCTGCAGTTCTTGCTATCAGTTGCGCTTTGTTTACCTGGTATGGTATCTGGGTAACAATAATCTGTTCTCTGCCGTTTTTCTGGGTTTCTATCTCAGCAACCCCCCTAACTACTATCTTGCCTCTACCAGTTTCAAACCCTTCCACTATGCCTTCTACGCCATATATCTGACCACCCGTTGGGAAATCAGGGCCTTTGATAAATTGCATAAGCTCATGAGGGGTTATTTCTTTGTTTTTAATATAAGCGATAATTCCGTCGCATACTTCATTCAGGTTATGAGGCAGGATGTTAGTAGCCATTCCAACAGCAATTCCGCTTGAACCATTGATAAGCAGGTTCGGTATCCTGGATGGGAAAACTGAGGGTTCTTTCAGTGTATCATCAAAATTGTTTGTAAAGTC
>JBJXHH010000040.1:0-14971 GCA_046160675.1 Chitinophagales bacterium | reverse complement strand
CCGCACTATATAAACTCCGGGCAAACAGCCTGCGGAATCCCGTTTTTTCATTACTTTTTATACAATTAGCACACAACCAATCTTTTAGAGAATATTTTCTCCCGTTCACAAATATTTTTCTTTCATTCGGGAATGTTTTCCCTCATTCCAAAATGTTTTTCTTTCATTCCGGGAATGTTTTCTCTCATTCCGAAATGTTTTTCTTTCATTCCGGGAATGTTTTCTTTCATCCCGAAATGTATTTCTTTCATTCCGGGAATGTTTTCTTTCATCCCGAAATGTTTTTCTTTCGTTCCGGGAATGTTTTCTCTCATTCTGAAATGTTTTTCTCTCGTTCCGGGAATGTTTCTAATCATTCCGGGAACACCCAGAATGGTTTTGGGAACACCCAGAATGAATCTGGAAACACACAGAATGAATCCGTGTTAACCCGAAATTGCCTTGAGGAATTTTTTTAGCAGGCTATTTTTCATGCAAATGCCTAAGTGATAAACTGTAAAATAAACTGAGGTGCTAAAGTTTTGATTGATTATTCTGCTAAAGTTTCGGGGGTTTGAGATGGCGGGGTGTTTTAGCACTAAACTTCATTCGGAGAACTGAACCGCCAATTTCTTAAACCCGCTGTTACCGGTTCGTGCTTCTTTTTTCGTCAAAGTGAATTTCATATTGTCGGTATGCCGCATGAACTTAAAAAATTAAATGAGCTGTCGTAAAGTTCGCTTGGTCTAGTTCGGTCTAAGTTGTCGCCATGTGGAATGAAAATAATCAAACCTTGTCTTGCTCTTGTCATAAGAACCCTGTATGCATTTCTTAAATATGATTTGTCTATTTCATTATTAATCCCTTTCCAATTTGTCCCTTCAAAATTTTGATAATTCCATTCACCGTTTTGAAAATAAAAGTTAATGTCCCATGCCAAACAAATATAATCAATCTCCAATCCTTGTATGTCAAATTCAGTTGCTATAAGTTCTAAATAATGAGAAGAACGAACATCCGTAGCATCATTTAAAAACCAATCTTCTGCGGTAATTTCATTTTTTACATCTATGCCCAAAGGTCTTAGTCGTCTGCCGCCAGAACTTCCAACAAGTCCAATTCTTTCTGTCCCCTTAGCATTTTTACGAAGCCAGTCTTTAGCAACCTTAAAATCCCTTGTTAAGTATATTGGAAACAGATTGTTGATTTCTGATAAAATAGTTTTTGCCTTTTCAGCATTTCCATCAATAACTTCATGAACAAAACTCGATATTTTTTCTGAACGAAATGAACGAACAGAAACTGAAAGATGAAGTTCATTTTCCTCATTGCCATTTTCCCTTAGATATTCTTTTAAAGTCTTGTCACTTAGGTAGTCGTTGTCTCCAGTGATAAGGTTTGAATAATAGATGTCCCAATCCGGATAATGATTTTTCAAAGCGATTACCCATTCCGAAAGGCCTGCTTCACCTGTGTTGATTTCTTGACCACCGCCAACCAGACAAATTATTGTGCAATAGTTTTGATGCCTATTCATTACATCAATTAGAAACTCCGGCTCAGACATATTGAATTCTTTACCCTTTGATTTCATAAAGGAAACTGCCTTTTCCTTTGTCCAGGCTCTTTGGGCTTCATCAAAAACTACAACCTTTTCATCAGGTGCCTGATTTGATTCTAAATTGTCATCTCGAAAATGATGAATATTCTGAATAAAGGCGTTAGCCTTTATTGCAGACTTTTTCTTGGTTAATTTTTCTCCCTTTTCTTTTGAATGCTGGACTTCATCTCTAACTAAGGCTTCTCTTAAAACATAAACCAAAGGCCCGTTGCCAGATAGAAAAACAGCATTTTCATCTTCATGTGCTTTTCTTCTTTCGTTCGCTATGTTAAGTCCGGCCAATGTTTTTCCTGCTCCAGGAACACCAGTTAAAAAACAAATTGATTTAGAAGGAATTATTTTTGATTTTTCTATTATGCGATTAATACATTCAGTTGTTTTTGAAAGATTAATAGCACCTGCATCACTTCTGGATATTTCAGAAACAGAATGTCCTCTGTAAAGTGCTTGTGATGCTTCAATAATTGTCGGTGTTGGTTTGTAAATAGAATTCTCCCATTGGGTTGAATTTATTTTACTTCCATTGCTTAATAAAAGTGTTTGAGTTATTACTCCAGCAATATTCTCTTGATTTGCTTTTAATGGTTCGAATAAATTGTCGTTTACCTCAAATATGTTTTCAACAAATGGAGCTTTAGTGGAAATTAGAATTGGAACTATTTTTTCATCGTGACTTCCTTCATGGAAATTTTGTAAATCTAAACAGTAGTCAACGGCTTGTTCGATTGCATGTTTTTGATATTCCGTCTCACCAACTTTGAATTCAATTACAAAAATAAAGTCGTCTATAACGAGAATGTTGTCTACCCGCTTACCCATTCTTGGGATTGAAAATTCAAAGTAGATTTGTCCGCTGGTAAATGATTTTAATACAGTCTTAAGAATTTCGATTTGCTTTATCCATGCATTTCTTTGTAAGTTCTCTGTCGCAAAACTGTGATTTCTGATCAGCTGTCCAAGTATTTTGTCGCCATCGTCAGTTAAGAAGTCGGATATCGAATTTGAATAGTAACTTCTTGTCATTTATTTCACTAGTTTGTTAGTTGCTTGTCTGTCGCCATAGCATTACTGGTTACGAAGAAGGGATTAAAGAAGTAAAAATAAGAAGGGATTAGAAGCACTACTGTTCGTTAACCCAACACTGTTTGTTAGAAGCTCAACTCTTTGTTTACCTATCAAAGCCCTTCTTTTTTTTATTTCTTTTAATCTTATGTTAGCGGCTGGCTTGCTGTCCATTCGGAGTTGGTCAGGTCGGGTTACGCACAAAGTTTGTTCAAGGCGGTTTACCATTTCATTTATTTTAAAACTATTTCAATAAAGTTTTCAGTCATTCCAAGCTGAGTCATAACATTGGCAATTCTATTCATAAATGTCTTTGCCGAAGCATTAATATGAATGAATATTAACTCGTCTTCTAACTCCGTTTTTTTGCTGTCCCAAAAATTACCATCAAAGGTTTTATAGCGTTGTCTCAATTCAATCTGTTCGTCCATAGTTTGCTTGAGATGTTTCCATTTGGTAATCGTGTCCTCTTTGCCAAACAGCTTTTCTTGATTAGAGAGAATACTATCAAAATCATATTCCTTGCTACTTTTTACCCATTTAAGAAACTCAATAAAAACATCTTGCCAAGTTTTTACAGCGATGCTGTCGTTATTAATTATAAGTTTTTCAGGTCTATTTCCTTCCGATATTTCACCTGCTTCATCATCAAGTGGTGAAAAATTAACCTTGTCAATAACAGTCGTATTCCAATTGTCAGCGGTCTTAATGTTTTCAGGTATTGGAAATGTTTGCAAGAACCAATTAATCATGTTATTGCCGTGTTCCTCAATTTCTGTTACCGTCCACAAATCTCTGCTAATAATGTCTAATCGGTAATTTAGAGAAGATGTTTTGAGTTTCTCTTTTTTGTCGGCAAATGGCTTGTTACCAATTTCTCCGTTAAATTCAGTTAGGATTAAATTACCAATATTATTAAGATATTGTTGATGTATAGTATCAGCTTTTTCTCCTAATTCAATCTTCCAAGAATTAGAAAGTGTTTGTGGCATAATGTGTTCAATGCTGATTTTGGAATCCCTAAAATTTACTGATACTTTAGTGTTGTTCTCTTCTATTTTACCCAAAATGAATTTTGAATACTTTTTTATTTCATTATAAAAGTCCATTGCCTTTAATCGTTCAGATACTTCAGTATCATTGGGAAGTCGCATTTTGTAAAACAGTTTGGTAAGTAAGTCCAACATTGAAACTTCCGAATTTGATAACTTCTCAATTCTGTCGCTTAATAAAACAATGTTCTTGTTTTCTCCTTGCGTTAATCCCAATACCCGTCTGCGGATTAGATAAGTTCTAACTGTTTTAAATGTATCAATCAGTTTCGCATCACTAAGTTTAATTCCATCTACTCCGTGCTGGTTAAATTCAAGCAAACCAAGAACAAGTGGTTTAAACGCTTCGGCTTTAATGTCATGAAAAATATTTCGTAGCAACTCTTTTATTTCTCTGTCTTTTGATATGTCGGTAGAAATACTTTCGTTTACAATTTCATTATTAATCCATTTATACCAAGGCACAAAACGCACAATATCTTTTATAAATTCTTCGTGGCTGTTGAATCTATCATTCACAAAATCTTTGAATAATTGATAAACCTCTTTCGTATTGCTATCTACTTTTTCATCACTTACAACTTTAATTGAACTAACAGTTTTATATTGTAAATAGTCACGATAAAATTTTGAAATGTTTCCTTCAAGTTGTGCTTCAATTTTTGGTTGCCATATCGTCTCGTATAAGTGTGATTGTTTCTTACTGTCAAGCGATAGAAGAATAAAGTTTCTTACTAAGTCCGCCAATGTCAATGGCTTTCCAAGTGAGTTAAGTGTTTCAAAAATAATTTGAGGGTCTTCTCCTTTATGTGGTCTTTCATCCAAAAATATTACTGCGACATTCATTCTTTGGATTGCCGTAATGTAATGACTTGAATTTATTTCGGGGTTTGTCTTTTGGGTATCAGTTATCAGTTTTATAAAAATCTGATGTGCAGTTTTAATTATACCTGGATTTGCTTCAAGTTTATTTACTAATGCCTTGTAAGCATCCCAATCTTTAGTAACCTGTTTGAGTTTTATTTTGTCTTCAAAATCTGAATCATCATTTGTCAAATAGCGGTTCGTTATTTTGGTTTTGAAATTTTCATCTGTTTCAATGTCACGCAAAGCGATTAAAAATATTAATGTGGTTGTGAGTCGTTGTTGCCCATCTACGACAACGGATTTATGAGCAAATCCATGTTGCTCCTCACGAAGCACAAGCGTTCCAAAAAAGTGTTCTAACTTATCGTGTTCTTTTGTATTTAGCTCTGATTTTATAATACGAAGAACATCGCTAAAATATCTTTCTATCTCGGGCTTTCCCCAAGCGTAAGCCCTTTGAAAAGGTGGAATAAAAAACGCAGTCGCATTTTTTGTTAGAACTGTGTTTATTGAGTGGCTTTCTGGTCTCATATTTTTCTGTTGTTGTTTTTTGTCTGTTCGTTCAATGCTCAAATGTTCAAAGTTAGCAGTGTCCCCAAAGCTTGCCGCTAACTTGTTAATTGCCGAAACTAAATTACTAAAACCTTCTCCAATACCACCATTTTCTGCTGGTTTTAGGAAGTAGTGACTTCTCAAAGTTACTAACCTCCGCTTTTGTACATATTGGGTGCGGAAATGTGCAACTCAGGTAGAATATTCCCATAGCATTTAAAAACAAAAACCCCCGGCATTCCCGGAGGTTTTTTTACATTTTATTGTTTAAACTGAGTAAATTAAAAATCACTCAATCAGGTAGTAATTACTAAACAAGCCCTTGAGCAAGCATTGCATCTGCTACTTTCACAAAGCCACCGATGTTGGCGCCTTTTACGTAGTTGATGTATTTACCTTCTTTGCCGTACTTCGCACAGGTAGAATGGATATCACTCATAATTTTTTTCAGGTGATTATCAACTTCCTCCCTTGTCCAGCTCATGCGTATGCTGTTCTGGCTCATTTCCAAACCGCTTGTTGCCACACCACCTGCATTACTTGCTTTGCCCGGTGCAAACAACACTTTATTCTCTATAAATGCAGTAACTGCCTGCGGCGTACAAGGCATATTCGCACCTTCAGCCACACATTTCACTCCATTTGCAATTAAAGCCTTTGCATCCCTGCCTGTAAGTTCATTTTGTGTAGCACAAGGCAGGGCAACATCGCATTTCACTCCCCAGGGTGTTTTTCCTGCCACAAACTGGCATTTATATTTATCAGCATATTCTTTTATCCTTCCTCTTTTTACATTTTTCAGTTCCATCAGGTAAGCAAGTTTCTGCCTATCAAACCCGTCTTTATCATAAATATATCCGTCGCTGTCACTGGCAGTAACCACCTTAGCTCCAAGGTCAAGGCATTTTTCAATGGCATATTGCGCAACATTTCCGCTACCTGACACCACCACTGTTTTGCCTTTAAAGCCTGAACCTTTTGTACTCATCATTTCACTCGCAAAATACACACAGCCGTAGCCGGTAGCTTCCGGGCGAATTAAACTTCCACCCCACTCAAGGCTCTTGCCTGTGAGTACGCCTGTAAATTCGTTCCGTAGTTTTTTATACATACCATACATAAAACCTATCTCTCTTCCCCCCACACCAATATCGCCGGCAGGAACATCTGTATCAGCTCCAATATGCCGAGCTAATTCACTCATAAAACTCTGGCAAAAGCGCATTACTTCATTATCACTTTTTCCTTTCGGGTCAAAATTGCTTCCGCCCTTACCTCCGCCCATAGGCAGAGTTGTTAAACTATTCTTGAATACTTGTTCAAATGCAAGAAATTTTAAGATGGATAAGTTAACAGATGGGTGAAAACGCAAACCGCCTTTGTAAGGCCCAATTGCTGAATTCATTTGAATACGATACCCCCGGTTAATCTGAATTTCGCCTTTGTCGTCCATCCAGGGAACACGGAACATCATTACTCTTTCAGGCTCTGTCATGCGTTCCAGGATCTTTGCTGATTTGTATTTCGGATTTGCTTCAATAAAAGGAAGTACTGTTTCAGCAACTTCCAGCACTGCCTGGAGAAATTCTTTTTCTCCGGTATTGTTCTGCTCCATTGATGCCATGAAGGCTTTTACTTGTTTATCCATTTTTTTTAATTTTTTATAAGGGTTCTTTGATTAGAAGAGTGTGAAATTAAAAAGGTTTTGATATTTCGCAAATGTTATGCTGGCTGGGGATGGTGATAATGCTTATTGGATGCGGGTTGCGGCGGAATGGTTGCAGTTAAACAGCAGTTATAATTGCCGGGGAGGGAAGGTTTTCAAGAAAGGTGAAATTGTGTTTTTGATGATCAATACTGCAGAGAAAATGCGTTGCACCATTCGTTACCCAGAGGTAGGGTACCTGAAGGCTGAGATTATATCTTGCTATTTGTTCAAATGTTTTTTGAGTGATTTTTACTTCAGGGGCCTTACATTCAACAATGAGTTTTGGGCTTGCAGATGTATTGTATAACACAATGTCAGTTCTTTTTGAAAGGGTGTTTACTACTACTTGTTTCTCTACGCTTATTAATGCTTTAGGGAAGTGATGGTCATACAAGAGATAATGAATGATATGTTGGCGAACCCATTCTTCGGGGGTGAGAGAAACATATTTTCTGCGAATAACATCAAAAATGAGTTGTTGGGTATCGTCTGTTTTAATTGTGAAATTGTATTTTGAAAAAGTCAGTTGCACGGCAGGAAGTTTCGGCGTAAAATTACACTTTGTATGACGCATGCAGATTTGATAAAAGACATCCGGGCGAAAAAAATTGCGCCTATCTATTTATTGCATGGGGAAGAAGGATATTATATAGATAAGCTTGCCGAGTTCCTCGAGGACAGTATTCTAACCCAAGAGGAAAGATCTTTCAATCAAAGTATTTTTTACGGAAAAGATGGCAATGTGCAGGAGATACTGGATACCTGCAGGCGTTTTCCCATGTTTGCAAACAGGCAGGTGGTAACTATCAGGGAAGCGAATCAACTAAAGGGGATGGAGAACATGGAAACATATTTTGCTAATCCTGTTCCCACTACTACGCTTATCATTTGTCATAAAAACGGAACCCTTGATAAGCGCAAGAAAGTGTACAAAGTACTAAATGAAAAAGGAGTTGTGTTTGAATCAGCTCCGCTTAAAGAAAATGATATTCCCGCTTTTATTGAAAATTATCTAAAGAAAAAAAACTATTCTATTGAAAGCAAAGCGAATAATTTATTAGTGGAATGCCTGGGCACCGAGTTGAGCAAAATCACTAATGAACTGGATAAACTGATTATCAATTTGCAGCCGGGAGAAAAGATCACAGTCAAAGAAATTGAAGAAAACATAGGTATAAGTAAAGACTTTAATGTGTGGGAACTGCAAAGTGCCTTACTTGTGAAAGACTCTTCAAAGGCATTTAAGATATTGCACTACCTGAATCAAAATCCGAAAACAAACCCATTTGTACTCACCATTTCAAACCTGCATGCAGGCTTTGTTAAATTATACCAATTCATGCATGGGCAAGATGCCAAGGATTGGGACTTGTTTCGAATGTACGGCATTCATGGCTCTCAAGCCAATGCATACCGCAAGGCAAAAACTTTATACACAAAGCATGATGTAGAAAATATTTTCGGAATTTTTTTGGAGTATGACCTGCGCAGTAAAGGCTTGCATAATGTGGAAACTCCCGCTGAGGAATTATTGCGGGAAATGATTTATAGGATCATGAATTAAGAAGTCATTTTCAGCAGGAGTGAAATTCCCTGAGTTTTTATGAAGCAAGCCGGGAAATCAGAGGGAGGCTAAAAATTTTCTCCCTTCAATTTCATCCTGCCCAATAGCTTCAATTAACATTTCAGCAGAATCATATTTTTTATCTTTTCTTATAAAATGTAAAAATTCCACCTGCATTTCTTCGCCGTAGATAGTTTTATCAAAGTCAAGAATGTAGGTTTCAATTCTTTTTTCAGTTTTATGAAAAGTAGGTCGGTTGCCAATGTTCAGCAAACCGAAATGATATGTGCCGTTATTCTTGAGAAAAATTTTTACAACATACACCCCGTCTCCGGGAATGAGTTTTTGTGTATCGTCTATATGGAGGTTCGCTGTGGGAAAGCCTATCGTTCGCCCGATCTGATCGCCTTTTACCACAATACCTGCGAGGCTGTAATTATAACCGAGCAGGGCATTTGCATCTGCAATATTTCCTTCCTTCAGGCAGGTTCTTATTTGTGTTGAACTAATGGTTATATTATTTATTGTCTGTTCAGATATTTCTTCCACCTGCACATGATCTTTTGCAGCGATTTGTTTTAACAAGTGAATATCTCCCTTTCTGTTGCGCCCGAATTTATGATCATACCCGAACACAATAATTTTCGGATTGAATTTTTTTATGAGAAAATCTTCCGCAAAATCCTCAGCTTCCATTTCAGAGAACTCTCTTGAAAAAGGAACTACGATCACATTATCAACCCCCAACTTTTCCAGTAAAGAAAGTTTTTCCTCCAGAGTTGTAAGATAATAAACAGGTTGTTGCGGTTGAATGATATTTCTCGGATGGGGGTAGAAGGTGATGATGACACTTTCTCCGTTCACTTCTTTTGCTGAAGAAATTATTTTATTGATAATTTCCCTGTGCCCTTTGTGTACACCGTCAAAAGTGCCGATGGTAATTACTGAATTTCTGAATTGTTTGATATTTTGTAGTTCCCTGAAAACCTGCATGAGGCAAAAGTAAATACTAATTTTTTTGTTCTGTCTTTTGATTGTAAGTATTCAAGAAATCAGGTAACTCAAATGCATCCTGAAGACTATGATTGCCGATTTTTGTTCTGCACAATGAGGAAAGATATGCCCCGCAACCTAATGTAGTCCCGAAGTCATTTGCCAGAGAACGGATATAAGTTCCTTTGCTGCAATTTACCTTGAAATCAACTTCAGGCAGGCGGATATTTGTAATCTCAAATGCATGAATGAATACTTTTCTTGCGTCAAGAACAATCTCTTTTCCAGCCCTTGCTTTTTGAAATGCCCGCTGGCCATCTTTTTTTATTGCAGAATGAATAGGAGGAACTTGTTGAATTTCGCCCCTTAAATTTTTTGTTGCAGCAAGAATAATTTCTGTTGTAATATGCTGAATAGACGTAAAATGCTCAGGTTTTTTTTCAAGGTCGTAAGAGGCAGTAGTGGCTCCGAGGTAAAATGTACCTGTATATTCTTTATCAGTTACCTGTATCTCATCAATGCGTTTTGTAAATTTTCCTGTAGCCAATATAAGAAGCCCTGTTGCAAGCGGGTCAAGGGTTCCGGCATGGCCTACCTTCAGGTTTTTTTCGCCGCTATACGCAACTAATACTCTTCTTACCCTGTGTACTACATCATGCGATGTGAGTCCCAGGGGTTTATTGAACAGTAAAAAAGTTCCTTCTTTTATTTCTTCGGGAGTAAACATCACACAACCTGTAAGTCAATTCCGAGGGCTAATAAAGTTAAAATAACAGCCCCAATAATAATCCTATACCAGCCAAAAATCCTGAAGCCGTGTTTTGTAAGATAACTCACAAATGTGCGCATGGCAAGAATGGCTATGATAAACGCAACAACATTACCAATAATAAGCGGAGTATATTGTTCACTTGTAAAACCAGGTCCCTCAGAATAATACTCATACATCTTATAAATTGTAGCCGCAAACATGGTTGGTACGGCAAGGAAAAAAGAAAATTCTGCAGCAGTTTTTCTTGTTAGTTTTTGTGTTAAACCGCCAATGATAGTAGCGGCGCTTCTTGAAACGCCGGGTATTAAGGCAAGACATTGAAAAATCCCGATGGCAAAGGCTGATTTATAACTGAGGTTGTCAGTATCTGTTACATCTACGGGTTTATCTTCAGAAAACAATTTATCAATAAACAATAAAACGATCCCACCCAGTATCAGTGCAATTGCAACTACTGTTACATTTTCAAGTAATGCATCAATCTCATCCCCTAACAAAAAACCGAGAATAGCAGCCGGAATAAAACCTACAAAAAGTTTGAAATAAAAATTCAGGGTTTTAAAAAACCTTTTGAAATATAAAACCACTACTGAAAGAATGGCCCCGAACTGTATGGCGATAGTGAAAGATTTTGTGAAATCATCTTCTGCTATACCCATGAGCGAAGAGGCAATGATCATGTGCCCTGTGGATGAAACCGGTAAAAACTCAGTAATGCCCTCAACGATGGCGAGCACTACGGCTTCAAAAATGGTCATGAATGCAGGTTAATCTTTTTTGCTTTTATGAAAAATAGCGTACACTTCTATGATAAATCCAAGTATCACTACAATAGGAGCTATGGTAATTCTTCTTGTGCTGTATAATTCATCGCCATTAAACACTTCAGGATCAGTATATTTTCCGCCGCTCATTAAAATGAAACCTATCACAAGCACTACTGCGCCTAAAATAATCAGGTAGTAATTTTCTCTGCCGAGGGCCATCTTTTTTGAAGAAACAGAGGAAGCAGGTTTCGAAACAGCGGGTTGTTTTTTTGTTTCCATTATAAAATTTATAGTCGTTCTTAAAAATATTTCATCAATAAAGAATTATAGTGTGGTTCAGTTTTGAATCAATACTAACTGCGCCTAATATAATTCGTCCAGTTTCATTTTTATATACTTATGTACTGCATTTCTTGTACTATACCAGGTGATGGTAACGCCAACAGCTGCCAAAGTTACAACTATTAAAAATATTCCGGATTTTAACTTGGCGTCGCTAAAGTCCCAGTAATTATAACGGCTTTGCACAATAATAATAAGCAGGAACAACAGGAAAGATGCAATACCCGCACTAATAATACCATTAATTACACTGCGCCTGACGTAAGGACCTGTAACGAAATTTCTTGTTGCTCCGACAAGCTGCATACTCCTGATGAGGAACCTGTTTGAATACATGCTGAGGCGGATTGTTTTATCAATGATGGCGATAGCAATTAGTAAAAACAAAACCCCAAGGGCAGCCACTACGAAACTCAGGATCTTAAAATTGCTGTTGATGGAACTTACCAAAGTTTCATCCACCTTGGTGAATTTTACCTGTTTGTATCCTTCCAGCTCTTTCTGAAAAACTTCCATACTGTCAAGGTTGACATTTTCTGCAGCCAGGTAAATTTCAATACTTGCCGGGAGCGGGTTATAATCTCCCAATACATCTTTTATATCTTCACCAAACTTTTCCTTTACAATTTTTGCGGCATCATCCTTACTGATAAACTCAGTTGATTTTACTCTCGGATCTTCTTCAATTTTTTTCCTCAAGCCCTCAATATCTGATACATCATCAAACAGAAAAGCTGAAATACGAATCCGCTCTTTTATTCTATTCTGCTCATGTGTGAAACTTACCCAAAGCAAACCCATCAACCCAAGTAAAAAAAGTGAGAGGGCTGTAATAAGTATTGAATTGATGTAATGTGTATTTCTGCTGCTTAGCGGCGATCTTCCTGCCTGCGACATGTTGTAAAGGTAGGTCTTGTGGTTGGCAGAAAACAGAAGTTATCAGCAGAAAAGATGTGAATTACTTCAGATCCTGGTGGCTGTAAAAATCATCATCCTCCAGAAGAAATGTAAGCGCATTGGATTTCAGGGAAGTAGTTTCCACCTCCTTTTCTATAAGGTAGGTATCATATTTTCTCTTAAGGAAACTGACAAATAAAGAATGTAACTCAGCATCTTCATCCTTTTTCGGCTGCCCATCATGCAGTAGATTATAAATTTGTTGTTGCTTTGTTATCATAATGTTATCAAAAGTAGAAAGCAGTTTCAATGAAAACAAGGGAATTTCGAATCTTAATGAATACTTAACTTTGGGGCATGGAGTTTCAATTTACAGAAGTAGAGAAAAAGTGGAAAAACAGGTGGGATAGCACTCAATTGTATAAGGTAACTGAAGATTCTTCAAAACCTAAATATTACATACTGGACATGTTCCCATACCCAAGCGGGAGCGGCTTGCATGTAGGGCATCCACTGGGGTATGTGGCCAGTGACATCGTTTCCAGGTATAAAACACTGCAGGGATTTAATGTGCTCCATCCAATGGGTTTTGATGCCTTTGGGCTACCAGCTGAACAATATGCAATTGAAACAGGCCAGCATCCCAGGACTACTACAGAAAAAAATATCAACTATTTCCGTGAACAATTAGAACGTATGGGTTTCTGTTATGATTGGAGCAGGGAAGTGAACACTTGCGATCCGAAATTTTATAAATGGACCCAGTGGATATTCATGCAATTATTCAAATGCTGGTATAATCCATTTGCGAACAGAGCAGAATATATTGCAGATACTTTGATACCCCTCCTGGAAATCGAGGGTAGTAAAAAAATATTTCTTGCAGATAAATGCGATAAAGAAATTTCTTCAGAGGAGTGGAAGAATTTGAGCGAAGCAGAACAACAAAAATTCCTGATGCAATTTCGCCTTGCCTATCTCGATCATGCAAATGTTTGGTGGTGTGAGGCATTAGGAACTGTGCTTGCAAATGATGAGGTGAAAGATGGAGTGAGTGAAAGGGGTGGGCATCCGGTGGAAAAAATTAAAATGCGCCAATGGTTTTTGCGCATCACTGAATATGCTGAACGTTTGTTGCAGGGATTAGAAAAGGTTGATTTCAGTGATAGTATGAAGGACATGCAGCGCAACTGGATAGGTAAAAGTGAGGGGGCACTAGTGAAGTTTACATTAAAAAGTAGTAATGAAACTGGTATTGAAGTTTTCACAACCCGCCCCGATACCATTTTTGGTGCAACGTTTATGGTACTTGCGCCGGAACATGAGCTTGTAGAAAAAATTACAACTGATGAATGCAAAACAGATGTTGAAAAATATATTCAGTATGTGAAAACAAGAAGTGAACGGGACAGGCAGAGTGAGGTAAAAAAAGTTACCGGGCAATTTGCAGGAGCGTATGCAATCAATCCTTTTACAGAAAAACAAATTCCTGTTTACATTGCTGAATATGTTCTTGCCGGTTACGGAACGGGAGCCATCATGGCTGTGCCGAGCAATGATGACCGGGATTATGCCTTTGCAGAAAAATTTGGAATTGATATTATCCCAGTTGTTGATCAAACAAAATATCCGAATGCCACAAGAGAAGAAAAAGTGGGTGTGATGATCAATTCCGGCCTGCTTAACGGCATGGAAGTAAAAGATGCAATTCAGAAAATTCTTTCGGAAATTGAGACAAAAAAACTCGGGAAGAGGAAAATAAACTATCGTATGCGGGATGCAGGTTATAGCCGCCAGCGCTACTGGGGTGAGCCTTTCCCTGTGTATTATAAAAACGACCTGCCCTACTTGCTGGATGAAAAGGATTTACCAGTTATTCTTCCTGATGTAGAAAGTTTTAAACCAGTTGGCGCAGGAAAATCCCCTTTGGCAAGTTTGAAAAGTTGGATGGAAATGGAGGATGGGAAAGTTAGGGAGACGGACACCATGCCCGGTTATGCAGGTAGCAGTTGGTATTTTTATCGCTACATGGATGTAGATAATTCAACCGAATTTGCATCGGCAGAAAAAATAAATTACTGGCAGGATGTTGATCTCTACATCGGCGGAACAGAACATGCCGTGGGGCACTTGTTATACAGCCGCATGTGGAATAAATTTTTGTTTGATCTTGGTTTAGTGCCTAAAGATGAGCCGTATAAAAAATTGGTTAATCAGGGGATGATACAGGGATTTTCAGCCTTTATAAATAGGATTTTTTGTAATAAGGCAAATGTGCCGGATATTGTAAAGACTGATTTATATGTATCAGAAGATTTAGCTCAAGGTATTAGAAATGGAGAAATAAATAGCTCGCAAATACTTCAAATTATTAAAGATGAATTTGGGGCTTTACCAAAAGAAATAGAACATGATGATAGGGTGAATTTTTTTCCATTGGAGATTAGAATCCCTTCGAGCTGTGCTGAGAATAACATTTTAATTGAAGAAAGAATTAAAGCTTGGCGAGAGGATTTTCTAAATGGAATATTTAAGAAGAGCGCTGATGGATTTTTTTACTGCAAAGTTTTTCCCGAAAAAATGTCAAAATCAAAACACAATGTAGTTAATCCCGACGAAGTGATCAACGAAAACGGCGCTGATTGTTTCCGTTTATACATGATGTTCATTGGCCCGCTGGATGCCGGAAAACCCTGGGATAGCAAGGGAATAACCGGTGTGCAGGGATTCTTGCGAAAACTATGGCGTTTGTTTCTTGATGATGCTGGCAAATTGAAAGTTACTGATGACGCAGC
>JBJXHH010000039.1:0-22526 GCA_046160675.1 Chitinophagales bacterium | reverse complement strand
ATAACTCTGTATACCTTTCCGTTATGAAAAACCTTCTGCTGAATAAGTTTTCCGTTCATGCTGTAGATATTCACCAGGCCTTCGCCATCGCAAAAGTCTCCAGTGTCAAGCGGGTTGCCCACTGCATCATAATAAGCAAGTACATTCATCAACCGGTTGTTATCAAATTCCATGCATTGCCTTAGCTGTCCGTTAGCATAGAAATAAAAATGAAGCCCCTGGGCCTTATCTCCGTAATAACTTACATCACTCATCAATTGTCCACCGGGATAGTAAGTATAAGAACGGTACCGTTTGCATTTTCGTCGGCCTGTTTCGCAAAATTTTTCTGCGTGGAGCTGGCCTTGTGCATTGTATTCTTTTTGCCAGCCGCTGAGATCAGGTTTATTTTCTACCATTAAATAGCGGTACACATTCCAATGCTTTCCTTCAGAAAAAAATTCTACATATATCACAGAATCATTTCCTACTTGAACAGTCAATCTTTTTTCATATTTGTCTACGACTTGCTGCCCATTTTCGGTTTTATATTTCAGTTTTTCAAAATCATCCCCCGGCAGTTTAAAAACATGTTGAGGAGTTTGTGCAAACAAATGGCATACAGGAAAAAGAAAAATGAAGATGAACAAACGAGGCACAGTATAAAGCTAAGGATTAAAATTTTGGGCAATCCACTTTGCGGTCACGGTGGGGTAGTTCAGCATAATAAATGAGCGATAACTCAGGGCCACCTAAAGAATTGCTTGCATCTTTCAATCCGGAAATATTGATATCATAACTCAATCCGGCACTCAGGCCCATAAAGTCGTATCGCACAGTTACTGCTGATGCATCGCTTGTGTACTCTGACTGATCATCAATACCCATCCTGTGCCAACCGCCGATGGAAAAAGCAGCTTCATTGCTTGCACGGGTTTGCATATAATACTTCAGATTCAACCCAGCAACAAATTCATAATGCGGTCCCTGTACTTGTGTAAGCAAACCGGGTACAAGGTCAATATTGTCAGAGATCTTAACTTGCGCTCCTGCATTATAAGTACTGCGCATGTATAAGTTTTGCCCGTCACCATCAAAAGACTGATCAGGTGTGTTTACATGGTGGAAAGATGCGCCTGCATAAAAATTTGTTCTATTCTTGGGAACAAACAACCAGGTGATGCCTGCGCCGAAATCAAGGTAAGTAAAATCGTTGAATGCCATTGTTTCACCAGTTGGCAAAGTAGGGTCATAGGCATATCCATTATATTGGTTGCCAAAGGTCATGGAAGATGGATCAATGGTTCTTTGTGCCATGCCGCCATAAAAACCTACTGATGCATAACTTCTGGAAAATTTATTACCAAGAGCTTTTATGTAAGAAAAAGAAAGATTCGCTTGTGTAGTTGAAAAATTATTGTCACCGGCTTTGTCAGAATAAAATGTTAAACCAACACCCATCAAATCATTTTCAAGTGAAACCTGTCCGAAGTTATAATCCACCGAAGCGGCAACGGTAGTGAAGGGTGCAAAACTTTGCCACTGGTTCCTGTAATTTACTACACCCCGGATGTTTCCGTTAAATACGCCCGTATTTGCAGGATTGAGTATGAGAGGCGCTGCATAAAATTGTGTGAAATGAATATCCTGTGCAAAAATTTTGCTGAGAAAAATACAACTGAAAAAAGATAGTGTACAGAGTTTTTTCATGCCTGCCTGTTCAACCTGAGCATGAAGTTCGGAAGAAAAGCAGAGACAACAAAATGGAAAATGTTAAACCTGTAAATGCAAACGGGGGATGGATTTAAAATATCTTTGCAGCCTTTCACAGATGGCTTCAAAAAAAGAAATACGAAAACTCAGCTTTGAGCAACTGAAAACTGAACTCCTGCAAATGGGAGAACCGAAATTCAGGGCGAAGCAGGTATATGAATGGCTTTGGAAACGAGGGGCAGCAAGTTTTGCAGATATGACTAACCTGTCGAAGGAGTTACGCAAAAAGCTGGAAGAAGAGTTTGAAATATATCCGATTACTATAGATACACTACAAAAAAGCAAAGATGGAACTATCAAGTGCCGTTTCCGCCTGCATGACGGGTATTTTGTAGAAGGCGTTTTAATACCGGCCGAGGATCGGATGACAGCTTGTGTGAGCAGCCAGGTGGGCTGTAACCTAGGATGTAAATTCTGTGCAACGGGTTATATGAAAACGAAACGTAATCTTGAAAATTATGAAATATATGACCAGGTTTTTCTGCTGAACAAACTTGCTGAAGAAAATTATGAAAAACATTTGAGCAACATTGTGTACATGGGCATGGGAGAGCCTCTGTTGAATTACAAAAATGTGTTGGCATCAACAGAAATGATAAGTAGTGAAGACGGCCTGGGGATGAGCCCAAGGCGGATAACTGTTTCCACCGCAGGCATTGCCAAAATGATAAAAAAACTTGCTGACGACAATGTGAAATTTAACCTTGCATTATCCCTGCATGCAGCAGATGATAAAAAAAGAAGTGAGTTAATGCCGATTAATGAAAGTAATTCACTGGACGATCTTGTTGAAGCGCTGAATTATTTTTATGACCGGACAAAAAACAAAATCACTTTCGAATATATTTTGTTTGATGGCATAAACGAGTCAGAAACCGATGCAAAAAACCTTGTAAGGCTTTGCAGGAAAACAAATGCAAAAGTGAACATTATTGAGTATAACCCCATTCGGGAAGCTGATTATCATAAAAGCAAAGAAATACAGCGGGAGAAATTCATAGCTTATCTTGAGGAACATGAAATTGTTGCCAAGGTGAGGAGAAGCAGGGGGAAAGACATTGATGCTGCCTGCGGGCAGTTAGCGAATAAATAGATTATACCAGTTCATCTTGCGCCACTACTTCTTTCACTTCAGGAACCATTCTTTTCAGTAAGCCTTCAATACCTGATTTTAGGGTAACTGTAGAAGAAGGGCAGCCACTGCAAGAGCCTTGCAGCATAAGTGTTACAATGCCGTTGTCAAAAGATTTGAATTGAATAGCACCGCCATCCATTTCAACTGCCGGTTTCACATATTGATCCAGCATGCTTTTTATTTTTTCAACAACTGCATCACTGTCAGTATCTCCATTTTCATTTATTACAACAGGTATTTCACCAACAATCGTTTTTCCTTCGCTTACATAATTTTTTATGAAGTCGCTTAGCTTGCTTTTTACTTCAAACCAATCTGTCCCGGCATCTTTACGCACAGTAACAAAATTGTTCATGATAAAAACACCTTTTATAAAATCAAATTGGTTAAAAAGTGTCTCGGCAAGCGGGGCATAGTGAACATCATCCCCTCTCTCAAAATCAACACTGTTGCCTGTGAGAAGCATTTTGTTCATCACAAATTTCAAGCTATCAGGGTTCGGAGTTGCTTCCGTATATATGCTGATGATAAAGTTGCTCATTTGTCTTTCTTATTTAGTACAAAATTACACAACACGGGTCAGATAAGAATAGTTTGATAAAACTAAAAACCCCGCCTGCAAATAAGGCGGGGTTTTGAAAAAGTTCGGGCTTTATGTTATTGAACTCTTGTGAGAGTAAACTCCATCATCTTCATTTCTTTTCCATCATGTTCGGTATACATTACCATTGTTTGAGTATTCTTGTCAACGAATGTAAGTACTTCTCTCATTTTCATTTCTTTTCCTGTCATCGGATCTTGAGAGACTCCCTTTAACTCGATGGATTTATTTTCTTTATCCATGGTACCTGTAAGCATAGTCATTCCGGTACTCATGTTATCTATCCATGTTGAGTAAAAATTTCCTGTACCGTTGTCATAAGCGGTAGTTGATAAGCCTTGAAAGGGCATTCCCATCATATCTCCTTTCCATTTTGAACAGAGATACCTTCCATCCATTATCATTTCTGTAGTTACCATAGCCTGACTGCTCATTGGCGGTTGTGAAGGGTCCATCCACATTTTAGTATCGGCTTTCCATTCTCCCACAGATTCTGCCATCATTGCCTGCATCTTGCCGGGCATCATATTTTGCATCATCTTTTGCATGTCTGCTTCAGAAGGCTGCTGTGCTAATAAAGTGATAGATGTGAGTAAACAAGAGAGTGTAATCGAAAGTATTTTTTTCATAAAAGTAAGTTTAGGGTTCGAAGTTACGAGGTTATAATATCCGAGGCAATAGTTTCAAGAGAAATATTTTTTTACATAAAAAAATTGCATGGCCTGATGCAATTTTCTAACTTATTAATTATCAATTAGTTTCATCGCTGCCCACCAGCAGTATCCTGCCTGGGTTTGCCAGTTCCCAAGCCTGCATCCTGTGTTGCGGCAGCGGTTTTGCAAAGTATTTTTGCTCTAGGGGCCTAACGTCCTTCCGGCCGCCTCCCTACTTTCAATAGTTGTATTATTTACCTGTTTCATATTCAACATTAGATACGCATAACTGCTCTGAGGAGATGTTTTGTATTCCTGATTTCCATACATCACTATACCTGTATGCCCTGCCCAATCTTTCGCCATCAGGGTATATTTTCCGTTTGAATTATGATTCACCCCAAAACGCAACACATTACCTTCGCTATCAAAACTTACAAGCAAATTCCCTTTATCATCTCTTGCCACCACTACTCCCGGGGTTCCGGCTTCAATTACAATTTCTTCAATTTGTTGACCTTTTTTCACCTTGAGTTCGCCGTCCTCAATTTCTTTTTCAGCACTACCGGCATCTCTGTATAGAACAATGGTGTGAGACAAATAAAATTGAATCTGCTTTAACTCTTCTATGGTCAATTGTGCGTCATTCTGCACTCTTTCCGTGTAAGGACTCATGTAAGAGGAGCAGGAAATAAACAATATACTTATTGATAAAAAGGAAGTTAAATTTTTCATAACTCTTTTTTATTGAGAAAATCAAGCATTGTGCCACGGAAGATTTTGTTAATACACTATTGTCATAAAATGGTCTTTATTATGGATTTTACATCTTTACAGCGCTTTTATGAATAAAAAAGAACGGATCCTCATATTTATTCTTGCCGGGGTAAACTTCACACATATCCTGGATTTTATGATCATGATGCCCCTGAACCCTCAACTTTCAGCGCATTTTCACATTAACCAGTTTCAGTTTAATTTGCTCGTTTCTTCCTATGCCATCAGTGCATTTGCTTCAGGCATTGTAGCCGCTTTTTTTGTAGATGGATTTGACAGGAAAAAAGTTCTTTTGTATGGTTACATTGGTTTTCTGGCCGGCACCCTATGTTGTGCCCTGGCACCAACTTATCATTTGTTGATGCTTGCAAGAATAGTTGCGGGTTTGTTCGGGGGGGTGATCGGGGCACAGGTTCTGAGCATTGTTGGTGATACTTTTTCATATGATCGGCGGGCAACAGCAATGGGTTATTTAACTGCTGCATTTTCAGTTGCTTCAGTTTTCGGGGTGCCGATGGGGTTATTTCTTGCAACAAAGACGAACTGGCATGCGCCGTTTCTTTTTGTTGCGGCGGTTGGCAGCGTCATAGCTATCCTTATTATTCGATTTATCCCTTCTATGACAAAACATTTGGAAGATGGGGCGAAACGAAAGGTGTCTGATGCTTTCATGAATGTGTATGAAAACAAAAATATGCAGCGGGCATTATTGCTTTCCATCGTTTTGATGATAGGACATTTTTCAGTTATCCCTACCATTGCGGCATACATGGTTCACAATGTTGGCTTGACGAAAGAACAACTACCTTACATTTATTTCTGCGGTGGATTAGCTACGTTGGTTACATCTCCTCTTATCGGGAAGGTTGCGGACAAAAAAGGAAAATTTCCAGTGTTTGCGTTCTTTGCACTCCTTTGTGCTGTCCCTGTTTTCTTCATCACTAATCTTCCCCCTGTTCAACTGGGTGTTGCTTTAAGTATCACTTCTGTTTTCTTTATTTTTGTGAGTGGAAGAATGATACCGATGCAAGCGATGATAGCGTCCGTAGTAACGCCGCAGCAGCGGGGTGGTTTCATGAGTATTAATTCTTCCTTCATTCAACTTGGTTCAGGAATGGCAGGAATAATTTCCGGGATGATAATTTCTGAAGATGCATCAGGTAAAATTGAGAATTACAACTACGTTGGTTACCTCGCAATAGCAATCACTATTATTTGCGTATTTATTGCAAAAGGATTAAAACCGGTTCAGGATACCAGGTAAATCATTTTATAAACTCCGCATAATTTTTTTTGCCGCATGAATGCCCGTTTCTGCAGCGCCGTTCATAAACCCCTGGTAATGATAGCTGCAATGTTCACCTGCAAAAAAAATATTCCCAACGGGTTCGCCTATTAATCCGCTCATGGTAGTGTATTGCCCTGGTTTCAGGCTCAGGTAACTCGCTTTTGCGAATTTATATGTAGGCCAATGCATGCGTTGAGATATACCATTAAAAAACCCTGATGAGCCGGGATAGATTTCATCAACAAGAGGAAGCATTTTCGTAATATGATAAGCAGGATCATGAGTTCCCAACTGATTAGACAAAGCACCACCAGTAAAAATTGTAAAACCACTTTTTTCATTCTCCTGCAATTGTGTATTGTCCCAGCCACTTTGTATACCATTGCTTGTGAACACAGCCCCAGTATAATCTTGAAACCGCCAGGGCTTGGAGTTAAACCCTGCAAAAAGTTTTACATTTTTTCCATAACCAATATTCTGAATGCAATGCATCTTCTCATTGCTCATTTCAAGGCTCATTTCAATATCTTTCAAAATAGTAAACGGCAAGGTGAGTAAAACCCTGTCAGCTTCTTTCGTTTTTACAGAGCCGTTTTGTTGTGTAAAGGTTAGTTCAATTTTTGTTGATGCTGGTTTTTTGAGTGCTGTAAGAGTGTGATCAAAAAATATCTCTCCTTCTAATTTCTTTGCCAATGCATCTGTAATTTTTTGATTTCCACCCTTCACCTTATACCTCTCATCACTCTCACCATAATATTTGAATGAAGTTGTGTCTGTACCGATAACAGTTAAGAAATTTAATGCAGATTGATTGCCGATGTCTTCCCCGTACTCCGTTATAAATGCAATTTCGATCACTTCTTTTATCAACCCTGTTGCGCCAATTTTTTCAAGGTATGCTTCAATGGAAAGTTTATCCATCTCAGCATCAAATGCGGAATGTTGATTATAGTAAATTTCCTCGCTTAACTTTTTCTGGTCAAGAGAAATTTTTTGTACGATGGGAAGAAACGCCTCAATGATTTCTTTTTCAGAATAATGTTTTCCATCAAAATAAAATGTCAGTGGAATAAGTTGTTGTTCGCTTTCAGATAATATGTCAATTGTTTCCAGTTCAAACTCTTTAATATATTTCCAGATATGTTTATGTTCTGTATCTATAAACTCAGCACCCAGTTCTGTCCATGAACCTTCAAAAAATAAGTTTTGTGCAGTAAACATCCTCCCGCCTGGTCTGTTTGAGGCTTCATAAATGATAGGAGAGTAGCCTGCTTTTTTTAAATGGTAAGCAGCAGATAAACCTGCTATGCCAGCGCCAACAATTACAATTTTGACATCCTTGTTCTTATAAGCAAATGACTCTGTGAGCATTGCAGTACCTGCCAATGCAGTGATTGCTGATAACTTCCCCGCCTGTTCCAAAAATTTTCTTCTTGACAGGTATTTTTCTTTTTCACTTTCAAGGTATTCTTCTGCAGCTATGTTTTCGTTCCTGCATTTTTGTGCGGCTGTAAAACATTTTTGAATTACTGTAAAAAGTTTGGTTCTTCCATTTTTTGATGACATAATGAATTCTTCTGTGAGCCAAGTTAGGGTTTAAATCTTTAAAAGAAGGAAAAGGCAAACCTATACAACTGCAACTGGTAACTTTTTACCAGCTACTACCAGCCCCGCCACCGCCTGAACTACCACCTCCAAAACTACCGCCCCCTCCTCCGCCTGAATAACCGCTACCCCCGCTACTGCTGCTAGACCTGGTAAGTTTAGGTATGGAGTAAGTTTCTGATTTTTTATGAAGGCAATGTTTACAGAGATAAATCTTTTCACCCTTCCCTGAACTACTGTATGTGGGCGACATCAATGTATGTTTTTCACTTACAAAAAATGCTATTGCACCGCAGTTGGGGCATGTTGTGTGTTTTGTCTGGTTGTTGGGATATCTCAGGATAGTATATTCATCAGAATTTTTACATTTCCATACATCATAATCCACTGTCTTTATTGTTTCTTCAGTAATTTGAAATGCCTCCAGGTAAGCATCATCAGAAATTTCATCTAACCTTATCATTTCACCACAAGCCACAACTGGCGGAGTATTGCGCAGACTCTTTTTCCTGAAATTGTTATTGAACCAGGTAATCAAAAAAGGAAGCGGGATAAAAAATGCCGCTGCTCCCCAACCTTTATATGATGAGCTGTACAGGTTATATTTTTCATATGCCGTTTTGTCTTTAGTCTCTTTTCGCAGGTAAGCATCAAAACGCAGGCGTTTTTCCAGCAGTAGCACCGCTATAAAACCGTACACAAAAACTATGAACTCCCCAATGCGAAAACTGTCGCTAAGCATTTGCTGAAAAGTAACTGCCGCAGGTGCAAGCATGTTTAGGAAAAAATATTTTGCCTGCATATAAGATGGTGAAAAATTGTTTTTTATGTATGAGGGTTTCTTTTTAAGGTTTTTTGTCAGGTTTTTATAAGTCCCTCCTGTAAATAAGAGATATAGGCCGGCAATAACACCGAGTACCACAACGTTTGCAGGTTGTCGATAGAATGGTTTTTCAGCGTAAATAGTATTTGACTCTGCAGTAATTTCCTCTCTGTAGATGGGATCCAACATAATTTTGATCACTTCCTGCACTCCGGCAAGTATAGCCCCATCATAATTTGATTCTTTAGCAAAAGGAATCATCGTTTCTACCTGTATGCGTTTGCAAATCGCATCCGGTAATATAGGTTCAATTCCAAAACCAGTTTCAAATTCGATTCGACGTTGGTCAATTACTAAAAAGATAAGCAGGCCATTATCATTTTCTTTTTTACCAATACCCCAGGTATTAAATAACTCTGTAGCAAAATCTTTTGGAACTTTGTCACCTATGGAATTTACTACTACAACAGCTACTTCTGATGTTGTGGTATCCTCCAGAGTTTTCAGAAGAAGGTTTACAGCTTGTACTGTTTCGTGTGAAAGAATATTATCAGGATTACTTACATAATCAGCTTCAGAAGTGTATTTGGGATTGGGAATACTACTGATGCTATGTAAGGTTTGGGAATGACCGGCATCAAACAAAAAAAATATTGCTAAAAAGAAAATAGTGAGATGTTTCATACAACTAAGGTAATAGAATGCCTCAGCAGTTTTCCGTTATTTTTTCTACCCTCTGTTTATGCCTTCCGCCTTCAAAACTTGTTTCCAGGAAAATATCAATGAAGTGAATAGCATCATCTTGCGAAATAAATCTTGCTGGCAGGCAAATCACATTAGCATCATTATGTTGCCTTGCTAAAGCAGCTAAATCATCTCGCCAAACCAAGGCAGCACGGATTTGTTTATGTTTGTTTGCAGTAATAGCTACACCGTTTCCACTGCCGCAAAGCAAGATGCCTGCATCAGCGGTCCCATTTTCCACCATATTGGCAACCGGATGTACAAAGTCTGGATAATCAACACTTTCCAGGGAAAAGGTTCCAACATCTTCCACAAGAAAATCTTTGGTTTTTAAATGCTCAACAATTGCGTTTTTAAAAGGGAATCCCGCATGGTCGCAGCCTATGGCAATTCTTTTTGCATTCATACTCCAAAGGTATAGAGTTTTCAGGTCACAATGTTACATTTTAAACAATCCTGAAATGTAATTTTACAACCCAGGAAATACTGCTTCCCATCTGAATTTGTGTTTCTGAAAAGTATAGTTAACTTTAAAATTGAATTTTTAATTAACCCGTAAAATCAAATCTGTATGAAAAGAATTTTAACCGTTTTTACAATCCTCTCAATATTTTTCATCACCTCTTGTCAAAGCGACCTCCCTCTTCAAGTTGAAAGTTTAGAGCAAGCTGCAATAGAGGAGGGACGTATTGCAAATACATACCTTGTAATGTTTTCATCCAATTATCTCACTCCTTTACTTGAACTGGGTTTACAGTTTGGTACAAGGGAAGAAAAACGCCTCTATGCTGAAAATTATCGAAGCCAAATGATAGCATCAATTCAGGCCTTCATGAAAGAAAAGAGTATAAGTCAGAATGATGTGATCTATTATTACACCAGCACTGTAACAGGTTTTGCTGCCGTTATGAATACAGAAACAGCTGAAAAGCTGCGCCAGGATAACAGAGTAGTATCTGTTGAAAATGACAAGGTGGAAAAACTACCCGAGTATACAATTGAAAGTGTAGAAGAGGGCAGTATGCGGGCACAATCAACACCTTGCGGTATAACCAATGCAGGAGGTTTTGCTGATGGTTCAACAAAAACAACATGGATCTGGATTATTGACAGCGGAGCAGATACTGACCACCCTGACCTGAATGTAAATGTTACTTCTCCCTATGCTACATATCTTACCGGAGGCTCGTTAGAAGATTGCCTTGGACATGGAACTCATGTAGCAGGAACAGCAGCAGCAAAAAATAATACAGAAGGAGTTGTAGGTGTTAGTGCTGGTGCAGTGATTGTTCCGGTGAGGATCTTCGGGTGTACAGGTTCTACATCAACAAGCACTGTTGTTGCCGGTATTGACCATGTTGGAACATACAACATAGCCGGGGATGCAGTAAACCTCAGCGTTGGCGGATACTATGGTTCCAGCTGTGCAACTTCTTATTCAGGAAAAACAGCATTAGAAAATTTAAGCGCAGACGGAAGCTTTGTAAGTATAGCTGCAGGAAATAACTATGGCGCTTTTGCAAGCAATTATGCTCCGGCTTGTATTAATGCTACTAACATTTGCACAGTTGCCAGTATGACTTGCGGAAAAGCATGGAGTTCATTCTCAAATAAAGGCAAACCACCGGTTGACTGGATAGCAACAGGTAGCAGTGTTTATTCTACTTACCTCAGCGGCGGCTATGCAACACTTAGCGGAACCAGTATGGCAGCGCCTACAGTTGCGGGAGTTTGTCATGCAAGAAATGCCTTACCTGTAAGTGGCGGAACAGTTACGAAATCAAGTGTTACTTATAATATTGCAGTAAGATGATAATTTAATTAGCAGAATATTTTAATATGGCGGCGGCAAAGCAAGCTTTGCCGCCTTTTATTTTCCGAAAAGCTAAAACGTTGAGAATGAAAAAGGTTTTACAAACATGTTTGCTTTCACTTTACATTTCTTTATTACATGCGCAGGTAAATCTTGTTCCAAACCCTAGTTTAGAAGACTATGTAGATTGCCCATACTCGTTTGATGGTTTTTTTGGTTCTGAAACGGTTTTTTATATTGTAGATCAATGGATGCGCCCGAGTGGTGGAACATCTGACCTCTACAATGTTTGCGCTTCTTCATCCTCAGGAATGGATGTACCAGATAATTTTTTCGGCTATCAAGAGGCCCATACCGGTGATGGTTACGCAGGCATGTACACCTACCTTGAGGGATATGAATACAGAGAATATATTCAAACCCGCTTAACAGAAGTGATGGTTACGGGCAACTGTTATTACATTGAGTTTTATGTAAATTCAGCTGATGACTTTTCACTTGGGTATAATTATGCTATTGATGAAATGGGCTTGCATATCTCCGATGAAAGATATTTTGAAGATTTTCTCTATGGGCCGATTTCACTTACTCCGCAAATTACCGGGGAAGAGGGATTGTTTTATACTGAAGCAGACACCTGGTATAAAGTGAGCGGCTTTTATGAAGCAGCAGGCGGGGAAGAATGGATAACAATAGGCAATTTTCAGGATGATGACGAAACGGAACTTGAACTTGTAAACCCTGATGAATCGGCTGATTACGGGTATATTTTTGTTGATGATGTTTTGGTGACAGAAGCAGGAGGGGCAGATTTTCTGGAGGACACTGTTTTATGTGAATTGTATTATATCCTTGAAGCGCCAACAGGAGCAGAGTATTATTTATGGAGTACCGGAGACACCACACAAAATATCACAGTAACTGAAACCGGGGAATACTCAGTTGAAATATTTACAGGCTGCGGAGGCGCAGTCACTGATACCGCCTATATTGAATTTGTAACTGCTGCACTTTCTACGACTTCAGAAGAAATTGAAGTGTGCTTCAATGATTTTCCTTATACCATCTCTGCGCCCGCAGGTTATGCTTCCTGGCTCTGGAACAGCGGCGAAACAACTGAAACAATTTCAATTGATGAACCAGGTACTTACATTGTTTCAGCTTTTGTTGACTGCGGAACATTGGTAGACACAATAAAAGTAATTTCCATTGAACCCATCATCGATCTCGGGAATGATACATTGATTTGCTCAGAACAACCATGGAATTATCAGATCACAGCAAATGATGGTTTTAGCAGTTATGAATGGAATACGGGAGAATCTTTGCAAACCATTACTATAAATGAACCAGGAGTATATTCAGTAGATGGAAACTCCGCCTGCGGAATTATTTCTGATGAAGTTATTTTCACAGGTAATCCTTTTGAGGGATTGAGTATTGATCTTGGTAATGACACAGCTTTGTGTTTTAATTTTTCCTCCAACAGCGTAACCTTCACTGCACCCGATGGCTTGCCAAATTATCTGTGGAGTACAGGAAGTACAGGGCAATCAATCACAGTGAGTGAATCAGGGACTTATTGGGTGGTAAGTGAAAATCCTTTGTGTGATGATCTTTCAGACACAGTAAATGTATTAACCTGCAATGATGCATACCTTCCCAACGCATTTTCACCGAACGGTGATGGCATTAATGATTTATTGTTCATCATTGGTCTGCAACCTGGTAATTTGCTGGCATTTGAAATTTACAATCGCTGGGGCGAAAAAGTTTTTGAAACAAATGATGTTTCAACTACCTGGAATGGAACATTTAATAATGAATCGCTTCCGATGGGAGTATATGTGTGGAACCTCAGGTTTTATAATGGAGGAACCATTTTTGTGAAATCAGGAAATGTAACTTTAGTGAGATGATAAAATGTTTAGGTAGATTCAATATTCTTTTTTTTCTCCACCCGGCTCACAACAACAATGCTCACTTCATAAAGCAACCAAAGCGGAAATGCTACAAGGGATAAACTGAACACATCGCCCGAAGGGGTTATGATGGCGGCAAGGATGAGCGAAGCCACAAAGGCATATTTGCGGTTGTTTGCCATAAAATTTTTACCCAGCAATCCAAGTTTGGCAAGGAAATATGCAATCATGGGTATTTCAAACATGACCCCGCTCCAAAGAACCATCCCACTTAAAATGCTGAGAAAAGAATCAATGGAATATTCCCGTAACATACTGTCTGTAAGCTGAAAACCTACCAGGAAATTAATACTCAACGGAGCCAGTAAATAATACCCGAAAAAAGCTCCGACGTAAAATAAAAGTGCAGAAAGAAATACGATACCTCCGAGGCTTTTCATTTCATTTTTATACAAAGCAGGGCGTACAAAACGCCAAACTTCCCATAGGATGTAAGGAAAAGATAAAATGAAACCGCAGGCGAAAGACATCTTGATATACAGCATGAACTGCGAGGTAAGTTCCTTGGGTTGCAGTTGAAATTCTTCAGGATTTATGCACAGAGCCGGAGTATTGAGTTTATCTCCTAAAAAACAGAAAAAACGGTACGTTGGAAAATCGGGATTTTGTATTGCAAATATCATCTGTTCGAACAAGACATCCCTGTTGAATAAAAAGTAAATTGAAAGAAAAGTTATTACAAGAACAACTCGAATGATATGCCAGCGCAAGTCCTCGAGATGCTCTAGAAAACTCATCTCGTTCTTATTCTTTTTTATCTGCGCCATGTTATGAAAATAAAAAACGGAAGCAAAAATACTTCCGTTCTTTTAAATTGTTTTACTTAGACAAGCCGTCAAGTATCTTTAGAATATCTTCCTGGTTTGGAACAATAATAATCTCTGTTCTCCGGTTGAGGGACCTTCCAGCTGCGTCTGCATTACTGCTTACCGGCATAAATTCTCCCCGGCCGGCAGCTTCTACTGAAATCGGGCTCAGGTTATAATCCTGTGTAAGTAACTTTACTATTGCAGTAGCCCGAAGCACACTCAGATCCCAGTTGTCTTTCGGATAGTTTGAACTTTTCAGCGGAACATTATCCGTATGCCCCTCCACCATGATTTGAATGCCCTGCTGAGCCCGCAGTGCATCAGCTATTTGTTTTAATGCATCTTTTCCTTTTGCATCCACCACTGCGCTGCCGCTTGCAAATAATAACTTCTCGCTCATCTTAACATAGATCTTTCCATCTTTTTGTTCAACAGTCAAATCACTGGAACTAAACCCTGTGAGGGCTTTTTCAAGTGATAAAGCAACTTCAGTGAGTTTTTTATTGATGGCAGTTAAAGCAGCTTCCAGTTCATCAACTCGTTTTTGTTTTTCAGCAATATCTTTTTGCGCAGCCTCTAAACTTTTTTGCTGTATATTTAATTCCTTCTCTTTTTCCCCAAGCTCTTTTTCTTTTTTTGTAAGTTCTTCATTCAGGCTTTGTGTTTGACTTGAACTCAGTGCAAGCAGCTGATTGATCCTGTTGTTGAGTTTATCTTCCACTTCCCGTAATTGTTCGTTAGCTTCTATCATGTCATCATACCTGTTTTGCAGGTCAGCTAAATTCTTTTTATTGCGGTCAAGTGTGTCATTCTGCAGCTCAATTATATCATTCAACCTTTTTATTTCAGCCAAGCGCAGGGAATCTTGAATTTTCAGGTTTTTATTTTCCAATATAGAGGTGTCCCGGGCATTCACAGCATCGGTATATTGTCTTGATGGAACACAGGAAGTAAATGCAAAAGCTATACAACCTATTGTGATTAAAATCTTGTTTTTCATTATTGTATTCTTTGTTGTGTACTGGTTTAAAGTTTTTTCAAAACATTTAATATTCCTCTTGTTACTTCTCTCACTAATGTATTCGTAACTTGTCTTTTTGTTGTTCTGTCAATTAGTGGTTTTTCTTTTTTCTCTTTTACTTTTCTTTCCCTTTCTTCCTGTTTTATCTTCTTCTCCTCTTCCTGAAGTTGTTTTTCTTTTTCTGCAAGTTTAGAGCTTTCTTCTAATTTTTTGTTAAGTATTTCATAGGCACTTTCCCGGTCAAGAGCCGCATTGTATTTTTTTGTAAGGGATGATTGTGTATTTACTGCTATGATCTCATCAGTTGTAAGCACATCCATTCTGCTTTGGGGCGCAACCAGCAGAGTATGAGCAAGCGGAGCCGGGGAGCCTTTTTCATTTAATGCGGTAATGATAGCTTCACCGATGCCGAGGGTAGTAAGTAAATCTTCTGTTTTATAAAAATCAGTAAGTGGGTAATTTTCCGAAGTAAGTTTAATTGCCTTTCTGTCATTGGCAGTAAATGCCCTTAAGGCATGTTGTATTTTCAAGCCAAGTTGACTTAATACTTCGGAAGGAATATCTGTGGGCAATTGTGTACAGAAGAAAATACCAACCCCTTTAGACCGGATAAGTTTTACAATGGTCGTAATCTGCTCTAACAAACTTTTACTAGCCTCATTAAATATTAAATGTGCTTCATCAATAATAATTGCAAGTTTGGGATTTTCTTTATCTCCTTGTTCAGGAAATGTGTTATAAACTTCTGCAAGCAGGCAAAGCATGAACGTAGAAAACAACTTCGGCTTGCTTTGAATGTCGGTGAGGCGAAGGATATTTACGTAACCTTGCCCCCTGTCATTTATCCTTGTAAGATCAGTTACATCAAAACTTTTTTCTCCAAAAAACAGATCTGCACCTTGCTCTTCTATTTCAATTATTTTCCTGAGGATGGTTCCGGCACTTGCTGTTGAAATCTGACCGTATTCTTTTCCTATCTCTTCTTTGCCTTCGTTTGTTAAATAGTTTAATGCTTTGCGGAAGTCTTTCAATTCAAGTAACGCAAGTTGTTTATCATCACAATACTTGAAAACCAAACTCACAACACCTTCCTGTATATCATTTAATTCAAGAATCTTTGAAAACAAAACAGGCCCGAATTCTGACACTGTTGCTCTCAACTTCACACCGCTTTCATTACTTATTGTCATTAACTCCACCGGGTAACCTTTTGTCTTCCATTCTTTGCCGATCTTCTGCATGCGGTCATCAATTTTAGGGTTTGCTGTTCCCGGCATGGCAATGCCACTCACATCGCCCTTGATATCCATGATCAAAACACCAACTCCGAAATCAGAAAGTTGCTCAACAATTCCTTGCAGGGTTTTTGTTTTTCCTGTACCCGTTGCCCCCGCCACCAGTCCATGCCGGTTCATCATGCGCAGGGGCACTTTTACATGTGTTTGAGGAAGAGGAGTACCGTCTAAAATTGCTGTTCCGAGGATGATGGAATCTCCAGTGAAATTATAACCCTCAAGAATGGTTTGTTTGAATTGTTCAGTACGATCCACTAAATATTGATTTAATTTGTGCAAAGATAGGGTTCATTTTATTGAATGGCTGTAAAAACAAAATCTGCTTTCTTTTGCCAGAATTGTGGCTTTGAATCGCCGAAGTGGCAGGGCAAATGCCCAAGCTGCGGACAATGGAACACATTTATAGAAGAAGCGATTTCGAAAGATGATGTAAAAGAGAATTGGCGAGATGAAAAAAAGAGCAAGAGAGAAAATATTCCTGTACTTATTTCTGAAATTGAAGCAAGCGAAGGGAAAAGAATTGTAACTCCAGACTTTGAATTCAATCGTACACTTGGTGGTGGGATTGTTCCCGGTTCTATTGTGCTAATAGGTGGTGAGCCGGGCATTGGCAAGTCAACTTTGTTATTGCAAGTTGCTTTATGTCTGCAAAATAAAGTTTTGTATGTAAGCGGAGAAGAAAGCGAACAGCAAATAAAAATGCGGGCGGAACGGATCTCAGGAACAAACCCGGAGTTATATATCTCTACAGAAATTTCCATGAGTCATTTATTCAATCAAATCAAAAAATTACAGCCTGAAGTTTTGATCGTTGATTCCATTCAAACACTCATGAGTGATTTTGTAGATGCTACAGCAGGAAGTATTTCGCAGATAAAAGAATGTGCCGGGCAACTGCAGCGTTATGCAAAAGAAAGTGATGTACCTGTTTTCATAATCGGGCATATTAATAAGGAAGGATATATAGCAGGCCCTAAAATTTTAGAACACATGGTAGATACCGTTTTGCAGTTTGAAGGTGATCACCATTATACGCACAGGATTTTACGTACTATCAAAAACCGCTTTGGTTCAAGTAATGAGATTGGTATTTATAAAATGGAAAGTGACGGGTTGAAACAGATCAATAATCCGAGTGAGTTACTCATTACACAAAAAGATGAGCCCTTAAGCGGAATTGCAATTGCAGCTACTTTAGAAGGTTTGCGCCCTATGCTGATAGAAGTGCAGGCACTTGTTTCGCCTGCTGTGTATGGCAATCCTCAAAGAACAACAACAGGTTTTGATCTGCGAAGATTAAATATGTTGCTGGCTGTTTTAGAGAAAAGGGGAGGTTTGCAATTCGGCAATAAAGATGTGTTTTTAAATATTGCAGGCGGATTGAAAGTTGATGATCCGGCTATTGACCTTGCAATTAGTTGCGCATTGCTTTCTTCTTTTGAAGATGTGCGTGTGCCGATGAATATTTGTTTTGCAGCAGAAGTTGGCTTAAGTGGGGAATTAAGAGCAGTTAACAGAATTGAACAAAGGATAAGCGAAGCTGAGAAACTCGGCTTTGAAAAAATTTACATTTCAAAACACAATGCAAAATCACTCAACAGAAAAAAATTCAATATTGAAATAAAAGAAGTGAGCAAGATGGAAGAAATCTATAATGGATTGTTTGTGTAAGTTTTGTCAATACACTTCCGCTTCAGGATAAAATGCCGCCCATGCAAACCAGTATGCAATAAAACCGTCTACCTGTTTGAGTTGTGCGCCTTTTAAGCTTCCTTCAATACAGTTTCCAAACACATCAAACAGGTTACCGTTTTCGTCACTGCATATTGCCGGCAATGTATTTGAAACAGGTTTCAATTTGAGTTGTGTTCCGTTCAGGTTGTTTTCAAATGCGGTAATAAAATTATCCTGCTTACTTCCTATCAGTACGATTTTTTTCCCGAAAACAGAATCTTCCAGAACGGTTACACCGTTTTTAAAATTATCGAACCTGTAACATTTTACTTTTTCATTTTGCCGGCTGCCTGCATCAATGATTCCGAATAGCCTCTCTTTTTGAAACAGGGTATCATTATCAAACTCAACATCAAACATCACCTCTTCGTTTTCTTTATAATCAAAGTAGGGGTATTGATCATAATGCCTTGAATGCCCGGTTTCAAAGGATTGTACCTGGCTTCCGGGATAGAGTTGTTTCCATGTTTTCCAGGTTGTTTCCACTATCTGATAGCATTCGATCTTTTGCCTGAAAAATTCACCATTCACACATTGCTGTTTCATCTGGCTCCAGTGGCTGCCTGTTTCCCTGTCGTACGGAATTACATTGCTGTTGAATAACAAACCGCTCACACCAAAGGTTGTTTCTTTGCCATTCACAACCCTGTTCCATGCCATTGCACTGCCTGTAAGCGGGCAATAGTTGATAGTAAATTTTTTATCACCTATTACATCATTCACCATCTCATGCCAGTCAAGAATTCTGTGCGGGTAACAGCGTACTACATCACCTATCTTTATTCCTACTACAAGATCTTCATCCTGCATCAATGTTGCTTCTGTCAATGTTGTAAACTTTGGGTTGTCAATACTTTTTATACAATCATAACCACTCTCGCATCCCTGCTGCAGGTATTCAGTATTTACAGCCCAGTCAGCATAATATTTATATTCTTTAACGGTATCGGTTGTTTCCTTACTACTGCTGGAAGTTTGTGTTTTGCCCCCTTCACAGCCAACTGTAATCAAACCGATAACGAAAAATACCAAAAGAAATAACCCGGGTTGTGTTTTAGATTCCTGATACATTTGTACAAAGTTACCTCAAATATTTTTTTATGAATGAACGAAAAGAGATACTAAAAACAATTATTGAGACTAGGCGTTCAGTAAAACCCGGATTTTATTCTGCAGAAAAAGTTGATGATGCCGTGATACATGCAATGCTGGAAAGTGCAAGGTGGGCGCCAACTCACGGGCTTACTGAACCCTGGCATTTCGTTGTGTTTACTGGCGAAGGATTACAGAAACTTGCTGAATTTTTGAGTTCGTCGTATAAACAACAAACCTCCCTTGAAAATTTTTTACAGGCAAAGCACGAAAAGATCATTTCAAATATTTTGAAAGCATCACATATTATTTTAGTAGGAATGAAAAGGCAGCTGAACGGAAAAATTCCTGAAGTTGAAGAAATTTGCGCTGTTGCCTGTTCGGTTCAGAACATGTTACTTACTGCGCATACTCATGGAGTGGGAGCTTACTGGAGTACAGGGAGCATGAGTACGCATGAGACAACAAAAAAAATAATGAACCTGCAAGAGGCTGATCGATGCATGGGAATGATCTATGTAGGCAACTATGCCGGCGAAGTTCCTGTGCCCGCAAGAACTAAAATTTTCGAGAAGGCTGTTTGGATGAATGAATAAAAAAAACAAGCATCAGGTATTTATGCTTGCTTGTGGGCCCGCCTGGGATCGAACCAGGGACCCTCTGATTATGAGTCAGATGCTCTAACCATCTGAGCTACGGGCCCGTCGCTTTTTTTTGAAAGCGGAGTGCAAATTTATCTGATTTCAGGTAAATGGAAAAACAGGCCTATAGTTTTATGATCTTTTTCCCCTCAATTCTTCATCCAGCTCGACCATCAACATATAAAACCCTTTTTCAATTTCTTTTATGTCAATATACACTTGCGTTTAGCCCGCATGAATATAAATTTCCAATAGTTGGTTAAAATACATTTTTGATATTAACAGTATGTTCATTGTATCATTCCAGTTGCAGGGTATGTTTGTATGAGCAAAAAAATTTTAAAGGAGGGAGATCCTGCTGTATATAAAGTTTGATGAAAGAAATCAAACACAGCAAAATAACAAAGCAGGTGTTTATACGTTTGATAACAGCGGTTTTAAGAAGAAGGGCGAAATGCTGTATTTTTGACCAAATTTTAAGAATTCTTTTCCTGCAAAATCAATATTAATGAAGAAACTTTTGATGATCGGTTTTGCCTGTTGTATGATGGTATCGCTGCAGGCGCAAACTACTGATATAGATGGAACAACTGAAACCGAGGTGGATAATAAACCTAACACTGACCGTGACCGCTTTATTTTTGATGTACACTGGGATGGCTGGCTAAATGATGTTGATTCCCCGGCTGTGAATGTTGGCGCATTTTCGAGGGGTGTTGGATTGCATTTTTATTATGATATTCCCTTTTCTAAAAATAGCGAGAAAGATTCCACCATGTTCAGTTTTGCTCCGGGTATTGGTTATTCCTGTTCAAACTACAATAATAAAGTGCAGTTTATTGCTGACTCCACCGGCTTTGTAAACGTAGTTCCGTTTGATGCTTCTATTGACCCGAAAAGAAATAAAATAGTTTTGAATTATATTGAAATTCCGTTGGAGTTTCGTTTTCGTTCTATTGGCAACAATGGAAAAAGTTTTAAGATCGCAGCAGGATTTAAAGGAGCCTATATGTTTTCAAGCCACACAACTTATGTTGGGCCGGAGAGCGCAACCAATCTTGGTGAAGAAGTAAAATATAAAACATATCGCATAAAAAGTTTAAACAGCATCCAGTACGGTCCTACGTTCAGGGTCGGCTATGGAAACATAAACCTGCAGGCTTATTATGGGCTGAATTCTATATTTGAAGAAGCTCTTGGGCCTTCCGGAAACCCGCTGGTGATAGGCATTTCTTTTAACCCATTTTGAAGAATGCTTTTTGAACAGGGATCCGGCAGCATTGCCGGATTTTTTGTTTTTAGAAGAATTACATTTGCGAAGTATGATCAATTTCAGCGATATAAACGCAAAAGAATACACTGAAAAAATTTTGCAGGGAGACGTTGTGTTTCTTGCAAAGGCGATCACACTCCAGGAAAGCACCCAAAAAGAAAACAGGAAGTTAGGAGAGCAGATTCTTGAAAACTGTATGCCTTACAGCGGGAACTCAGTCCGCATTGGAATAACAGGTGTTCCGGGTGTGGGCAAGAGTACATTTATTGAAGCACTTGGAAAAGTGATATTGAAAGAGGGGAAAAAGATAGCTGTGCTCACAATTGATCCTTCAAGCAAAAAAAACAAAGGCAGCATCCTGGGCGACAAAACAAGGATGGAAGAACTGTCGAAACATAAACTGGTGTTCATACGCCCATCACCCGCAGGAGAAACTTTGGGCGGTGTTGCCAACACAACAAGGGAAAGCATTGTGCTGATGGAAGCAGCAGGCTACGATGTGATTATAGTTGAGACAGTAGGAGTTGGACAAAGTGAAACTTCAGTGCATAGCATGACAGATGTTTTTTTGCTGCTTTTATTGGCAGGAGCAGGTGATGAGTTGCAGGGCATGAAAAGAGGTATCATGGAAATGGCCGATATCATCTGTATAAATAAAGCGGATGGGGAGAACATTAAAAAAGCAAAACAGGCGGAGGCGGATTTTAAACGGGCTGTGCATCTTTTCCCCCCAAATGAATCAGGCTGGAACACTGTAGTAGAAACTTGTTCAGCATTAGAAAACCAAAATATTGATACAGCATGGCAACACATTCAAACTTATATCAACACAACAAAAACTAATGGTTTTTTCGGAGATAAGAGAAAACAACAATCCCTCGAAGGTTTCAGGCAAACCTTGCAGAACATGCTAATACAGCAAGTCCTGCAGAATAAAAAACTCACCAAAGTAGTTGCTGATGCGGAAAAGGAAATAGTTGAGAATAAAATACTTCCTTCGCTTGCAGCAAGAAGGGTATTAGATTCTATTTGAGAAAATCGCCTTTTCCTCATTGATAAAAATCACCGTTCTTGCTATACCTAAGTCATCACTTTACTTTTTTGTTCGACTGAATTTTGTGGTATAAAAAAGAAAGAAAATGAACTTTAACCCGAATTTAGGTTTCGATGAAATCATGTACCGTTATGCTATTATGATAGCTGTGGGAATTACAATTGGAGTATTGCAAATTTATTGGGCTATCCCAATTATGATGATTATTTTTTTAACAGGCATGTTAGGGTATTGCCCGATCAAAGAATTCATGCTTAGCAGAAAACAAAAAAGTATTGTTGTTGAAAAAGATATGCAAACAAAAAGGCATCAAACTATTCAGCATGAACCTATGCATGCATAATTTTTCTTAAAATTTTTAAAACGGTTGTCTTTCTTTGAGTATGCCCGGGCGCAGAGTAAAAACTGTGTCCGGCTTTTTTTTACCAAACCTG
>JBJXHH010000038.1:0-6209 GCA_046160675.1 Chitinophagales bacterium | reverse complement strand
ATGATATACGTTGCGCATAACCTCATGCGTTTTCACAAAGTTCGGGTCTTAACAGTATTTAGCAAATTTTCTTTTTGTGCAACGTTGATAAGACATAAATCGTTTTCAAAAGAATTCATGCAAATTTGCAGGAAGAACACAATATGAACACAGGTATTGCAGTACATGGAGGAGCGGGAACAATGCCAAAAACATTGATGACCCCGGAAATAGAAACGGCATGTAATGATGCCCTGAAGAGGGCATTGGAAAAAGGAAATGGAATACTGGAAAAGGGAGGCTCTGCAGTGGATGCTGTGGAAGCTGCAGTGATAGAACTTGAAAATTTTGAGTTGTTTAATGCTGGGAAAGGAAGTGTTTTCACCAATAAGGGAAACCATGAGATGGATGCAAGTATCATGGATGGGAAAACATTGCAATGCGGCGCAGTTGCAGGTGTGCAGCATATTAAAAACCCGGTAGCGCTTGCAAAAAAAGTGATGCAACACTCAGAGCATGTGTTACTATTGAATGATGGCGCAGAAGAATTTGCAAGGTTACACAATGTTGAGTTTGCTGATGATGATTATTTTTTCAATCAAATGCGTTTTGACCAGTTGCAGAAAGCAAAGAAAAAAGAAGTCGTAGTATTAGATCATGTTGATGACAGGAAGTTTGGAACAGTTGGAGCTGTTGCGTTAGATAAAAACGGAAACGTCGCTGCTGCAACCTCTACCGGTGGCATGACAAATAAACTTTTCGGAAGAGTGGGCGACTCCCCTATTATTGGTGCAGGAACGTATGCAAACAACAAACACTGTGCAGTAAGTTGCACCGGACATGGCGAATATTTTATTCAATATGTTGTTGCGTATGATGTGTTTTGCTTGATGGAGTATAAAAACCTTTCGCTTGCTGAAGCTACTGATCTTGTGATTCATGATAAACTAAAAAAGATTGATGCAGAGGGCGGTATGATCGCCATTGATACAAAAGGAAATATTGTTCTGCCGTTTAATACTCCAGGCATGTACAGGGGTTGGATGAAAGATGGCAAGGTGATAATTGAAATATATTAATGTGAATTTACTCCCACTGTACTCATCATTCTTTTCTCCTGCATATCATAACACATGCCTGCAGAAAGAATATGAAAGATCATGTGTTCTATGTTTAAGCCGGTATAATTTTTTTCATCAAGAGAGTTGTATTTTAGTTCGCTTCCATCTATTAGCACAACTTCACCGGATCCGAAAACTTCGAGGTACCGTTCTTCTTTTATCATTACAGCAGTATCCTCGCTAATGCCTATGCCAGTAAGCTGCGGGAACTCCGCAACTGCCACCATTAGCCGGCCGAACCTGCCCCTGTTCACAAAATGCGAATCAATAATTGCCTTGCTGATAAAACCCATCCCGTCCATCATCAATGCCTTGCCCCTTTTAACAGCTTCGCTTGGCGCACCGCCGTTTATCATTTTTTCACTCTGCGCCATTGCTCCTGCGCTGGTGCCGGCTATCACAAAATCTTCTTCCTGCTGATATCTCCGCTTTAAAATTTGCAGGAACTCAGTTTCCAAAAACACCTGGCTCAATTTCGTTTGATTTCCCCCACTGAACATGAGCCCATCAGCAGAGCTTATTCTTTCAAGATATTCTTTTTTCCCGGCGTCTTTTTTTGACTTGATTGGTAAAACACCAAAATTTCTTACGCCAATATGAGAGAATGCCTCAGCATATTCTTTTGCTATTTGTTTCGGGATGCCAGATGCTGTAGTTACCAATTCAAGATGTGTATCTCTGCCCTTCATCTCATCAATCATCCTGCTTAAGACTGCAAGTTTATTCTCCGTTTCCGTGTTGCGTTCTTCAGAGCCTCCTATTGCAATTAGTTTTCCTTTCGGGATCATGCTTGTATCTTATTGCTGCGCAAATATATCAGAATAACATATACTCATTTCCGGCATATCCACAGTTCACCTAGATATCATAACAGACGAGGTTTTTCCTATATTTGTAACAGCTCTCCGGGAATCAACTCACATCTCTTAAAATCAAACTGTTATGCGCAGATCATTTTTACTTATCACTTCTTTCTTTTTCATCATTCATACACAAGCGACAAGATTTTATGTGAGTAATGATGGCAATGACTCTAACTCCGGTTTAAGTGAAACTTCTTCTTTTGAAACCCTGCAACATGCTTCAGACATAGTTTCACCTGGGGATTCTGTTATTGTTTTACCAGGTGCTTATACCGGTTTTTATCACACTACAAGCGGCACCTCCTCTCAGCGTATTACTTTTTCTGCGCAGCCCGGCGTTTTCATAAATGAACCCAATGACATCACTGACGATGGCATAAACATGGAAGGTTCAAGTTATATTACTGTTGAAGGTTTTACTGTAAATGATATGCCGAGAACTGGTATCCGGTCAGTTGAGAATACGCATGTCATTATCAGGAATAACAGCATGGATAATTGTGGGGTGTGGGGGATTTTGACTGGATTCAGTGAAAATATCTTGATCGAAAACAACCAGTGCAGCAACTCAGGAGATGAACATGGAATTTATTTCAGCAACAGCGCCGACAACCCTGTGATTAGAGGAAATATTAGCTGGGGAAATTACGCATGCGGTATTCACATGAATGGTGATATAAGTTTGGGAGGAGATGGAATTATTTCAAACGCATTAGTTGAAAATAATATCTGTTTTGATAATGGGCTGGGCGGAGGTTCATCCATTAACTGTGACGGGGTACAGAATTCAACGTTCAGAAATAATGTGATCTATAATGCACATGCAAGCGGCATTGCATTATTCAGGATTGACGCTGGCGGGCCTTCTAAAAATAATGTCATTGTGAACAATACAATCCTGCAGGCGGATAACGGAAGATGGGGCATCTTAATTAATGGCGGAAGTATAAATAATATCGTATTCAATAACATTATTTACAGCTACCATTCTTTCAGGGGCAGCATCAGCATCGAGCCTGGGAGTATGGCGGGCTTTCACAGTAATTACAATATTGTAACAGACAGGATGAGTACCGATGACGGGAGTTCAAATATGAGTTTAAACGACTGGAAAAATGAAACTGCGCAGGATAGTAATTCTATCATTGCAGAACCCGGTGAGATATTTTTTGATGTATCAGGTGATGATTATCATTTATCTTCTTCCAGCCCGGGAATAGATCTTGGCGTAAATTCTTACTACGGGATTCTTGCTCCAATTACAGATAATGAAGGCAATATAAGGCCTGCAGGTTTGAGCTATGATGCAGGTGCTTATGAGTATGGATCAGTAACCGGTGTTGAAGATATTATGATGAGTGATAGAATTGATGAAAATACTGTACTGTTACTCTTTGATATGCAGGGAAAGTTTATCCTGAAAGTTGTAAAGAAAGATCTGCCGCAAATAAAACTTTCACATGGTATGTATGTGTATGCAGGGCATGATGCAATTACTCATCAATTGGTGTCAGGAAAATTGCAGATCATGAAATAACTTCTTGCATCATGGCGCAAAAAAACACAGGAAACAATTAAAGCCGGATTACTTTACCTGGCGGACAATATTGTCAATCTCTTTAAAAGAATCTTCCCCTTTAATGACATATCGCTCTGCCCCATGGGCAATAGTTTGGAGGGCAATGCCGTATTTCTCCTGCCCTCATAACATGATTACATGGATTTGTTTATCTAGTTTCCTTATAATATCCAGTATCTGCAGACCGTCTGCTGCATCTACATCTTCTGCGTAAAATAATAATCCAGTATAATAATATCAGGATGTTTGTCCGCTTTAAGTTGTGTTATACACTCCTCTCCTGTATGAAAGACATGAATTTAATTGTTTGTATTAATAGATAAATGCCTATGCAACATTTCAGCATAGATCATGTCAACATCTACAATAAATATTTTCTTACTTGTTTCCGGTTGCATAAAAATTCAAACATAATTCCCTCAAAAGTAAAATAATAGCGGAAACCTCATGTGAGAACAGCCGCTAAAATCAATTTTACTATCTTTAACACAAAACAAAAACAGGTATGAAAATTCTCTCAACGGCAGTGATGAAGGGCCCCAATTACTGGAGTATTCGCAGGCATAAATTGATTGTGATGAAACTCGACCTGGAGGAAATGGAGGAAATGCCAACCAATAAAATACCGGGCTTCAGGGAACGATTGGAAAAGTTGATGCCGAGTTTATACGAACACAGGTGCAGTGAAGATTTTGCAGGAGGATTTTTTCACCGGGTGGATGAAGGAACATGGATGGGACATGTAGTAGAACATGTTGCTTTGGAACTGCAAACTCTTGCAGGATTGGATACCGGTTTCGGCAGAACAAGAAGTACAACCAAGAAAGGGGTTTACAATGTTGTATATTCTTACCTCGAACAACAAACGGGTTTATACGCCGGAGAAATTGCCGTTGCATTTTGTGAAGCGCTTGCGAAAGGGGTAGATTATGACATCGCCCCGCATATCCAAAAGATGAAAGAGATCCGAGAACGGGAACGTTTAGGGCCATCTACGGGAAGCATAGTGGAAGAAGCCATCAAAAGAGATATTCCATACATCCGCTTAAACAAAAGAAGTTTAGTGCAGTTGGGTTGGGGAGTCAATCAAAGAAGGATCCAGGCAACAATTGCCAGCACTACTTCAAACATTGCTGTGGAAATTGCCTGCGATAAAGAAGAAACAAAAAACCTGTTACAGCAACTTAATATCCCGGTTGCAAAAGGCGGAAGCGCTTTTGATGAAGATGATCTGAAATCCATTATCAATCGCATCGGCTATCCAATTGTAATAAAACCCATTGATGGAAATCATGGCAGGGGTTCCACCATGAATATTAAAAATTGGGATGAAGCCGTAACGGCATTAAAAAAATCAAAAGAAATTTCGAGGTGGGCAATCGTTGAACAATATATCACCGGTTATGATTATCGCCTGCTTGTTATCAACTACAAATTTATTTCTGCTGCAATCAGGAAACCTGCTGCTGTTATTGGTGACGGAAAATCAACTATCCTGGAGTTAATTGATGAAGTGAACAAAGACCCGAGAAGAGGTTACGGGCATGAAAATGTTCTCACAACAATTAAGATGGATGATCACACCTTACGATTATTGGAAAAGTTAGGTATGAATGAAAACTCCGTTCCGAAAAAAGGCGAAGAGATATTTTTAAAATCAACAGCGAATTTATCTACCGGCGGAACTGCCACTGATGTAACTGAGATTGTACATCCTTACAATGTATTCACTGCAGAAAGAATTGCAAGAACCATTGGACTTGACATTTGCGGCATTGATATTATGAGCCCTGATATTTCAGTGCCGATGACGGAAAACAGGGGTGTTGTGCTGGAAGTGAATGCAGCACCGGGTTTCCGCATGCATCTTGCGCCGAGTGAAGGCATTGGTAGAAATGTAGCAGAGCCGGTTGTTGACATGTTATTCCCTGCAGGCAGCCAGGGCAGGATCCCGATCGTTGGCATTACAGGAACGAATGGCAAAACAACAACTACAAGATTATGCGCACACATTGCTAAAACAATGGGATATAAAGTTGGCTTCACAACAAGTGATGGAATTTATATTCAGAACAGGATGCTTGAAAAAGGCGATACCACCGGTCCGCTTTCTGCTAAATTTGTGTTGATGGATCCGACTGTTGACTATGCTGTATTGGAATGTGCAAGGGGCGGCTTGTTAAAAGCAGGGTTGGGTTTTGATAAATGTGATTATGCAATTGTAACGAATGTAACTGCCGATCATCTCGGGTTAAAAGATATTGACACAGTGGAAGAAATGGCGAAAGTAAAATCCGTGCTTCCGGAAACAGTGCATAAAAACGGCTATGCAATTTTAAATGCGGATGATGATCTTGTTTACAACATGAAAAAAAATCTTGATTGCAAAGTTGCTTACTTCAGCATGGATGAAAATAATCCCCGCATAAAAGAACATTGCGATAAAGGCGGAGTAGCTGCTGTGCTTGAAAATGGCTTTATCACTATACTAAAAGGAACCTGGAAACTACGGGTTGAAAAAGTGATAAATATCCCGCTCACATTTGATGGCAAGGCGATATTTATGATACAGAATATCCTGCCGGCAACACTTTGCGGGTTCTTACAGAATTTTAAAGTGGAAGAAATAAAACTTGCACTGCAAACATTTATACCGGGCCCAACAAC
>JBJXHH010000037.1:0-12137 GCA_046160675.1 Chitinophagales bacterium | reverse complement strand
AAGTGGTTTGAGAAAAAAGCGAAACTGCAAGAATACTGCAGCACAAAAGCAAGTAAAACCGCTTCATAGTTTGAGTTTTAGTGGGGCGAAAATAAGTAATGTATATGTTAAAGAGTTTTAAGAAGTATTTTTTAGCTTTGAATAAACTTCCAGTATGAATATTGTAAATGTTCATGATAAACTCTCTCAATTTTCTGACTACTGGAACCCGAGAATAGTAGGTGAACTCAATGGACAGCATATAAAACTGGTAAAACTGAAGGGAGAATTCACCTGGCACAAACATGATGCGGAAGATGAGATGTTCTTTGTATTGAAGGGGAAACTTATTATTGAATTCAGAAATGGAAAAATGGAGATCAATGAAAATGAGTTCATTATTGTACCGAAGGGAGTGGAACACAAGCCAATAGCTGAAGAAGAAGTAAGTATTATGCTATTTGAACCCGCAACAACTCTGAATACAGGTGATGTGAAGAATGAGTTTACGAAAGAAAAATTAGAGAGCCTGTAGAATTTACTGCCGTTTCGCATTTTTACATTCCCCTTACACTTAAACTTCCTCAAAAACATCCTGTCAATAGAAAAACGGTGTAACTTTAAACTCCCTGTAATAAATGTATGCAGCAACGCATCTTCATATCAGTATTTTTAGTTTTGTTTTCCCTTCGTTTGTTTGCATTTCATATTGTTGGCGGTGAGTTGTATTATGACTGCCTGGGCGATGATAATTACCGCATTACACTGAAACTTTACAGGGATTGCAACGCTATAGATGCCGCCCTGTTTGACGATCCGCTGTATCTATATATCTATGATGCTTCACAAAACCTGGTTCAGACGTTGGAAATTTCATTGGACGGTCCTGAATACATAGATCCTGACCTTACCAATCCCTGTATTGTGAACCCGCCTGAAATTTGTGTGGAAGAAGGAATTTACACAACTATTGTCAACCTGCCTCCAAGCCCCGGCGGCTATGATCTTGTGTACCAACGTTGCTGCAGGAATTCTTCCCTCGTAAATCTTGTACTGCCAGATGCAACAGGAGCTACTTACTGGCAACATATTCCAGACCCCGGTGATATTTGTAACTCTTCTCCAAGGTTTAATGATTTTCCACCCATCATTATTTGCGGAAACTATCCATTGGTATTCGATCATTCAGCAACAGACCCTGACGGTGATGAATTAGTTTATGAATTTTATCAACCTTTTGCAGGAGGTTCGCCTGACTATCCTACACCTACACCCTCAGCTCCCCCGCCATTTTTTACAGTGAATTATGATGGCGGATTCAGTTATTCTTACCCCCTGAATGCTGACCCAGCTCTAAGTATTGATGCAACCACAGGATTACTTACAGGCACACCTACCAGTTTTGGGCAATATGTTGTTGGCATAGCTGTGAAAGAATACCGGGATGGTGTTTTGTTAGATACACACTTTAGAGATTTTCAGTTTAACGTTACTGATTGTGAGCCCGCTATTACTGCTGTAACTCCCAATGAAATTAATAACTGTTCTGATTTTACAGTAGATTTTGAAAATGACAGTTATGGAACAGAAGAGTTTTTCTGGGATTTCGGTGTACCGGGAATTACTTCTGATACTTCATCGGAAACAGAACCTACATACACTTATTCCGACACAGGAACTTACATTGTTATGCTTATTGCTTTTCCGGGCGAAACATGTTCTGATACAGTTTATTCTACAGTAAACATTTATCCGCAACTGATCGCTGATTTTTCATTTGAAAGCGGATGCGCATTACAGGAGATCAATTTTACCGATGCAAGCACAACAGATCATGGATATTTAACTGACTGGAGTTGGGATTTTGGTGATGGAGAAAATGCAGATGAACAAAATCCTGCACATGCTTTTGAGGAAGGTGGAACTTACACTGTAGAGCTCACAGTAAAGAATGATGTTGGATGTACAGAGGATATTACTCAAAGTGTACTTATATATCCATTACCCGAAGTTGATTTTATTATTGAAGATGATTGCCTGGATCAACTGGGAATGTTTACTGATGCATCAACTATTGCTGTAGGATATTCCATTACAGGATGGAACTGGGATGTGAATAATGATGACATTGGAACAGATCCTTTTGCAACTTATTTTTTTGATACAACAGGAGTATATTCCATTACCCTCACAACAACAACAAATGTTTTATGTGTTGACAGCTTCACACATTATGTACATATTGACTCACCCCTTGTAGCGGAACTTACATCAGATACAACCATGTGTGAACTTGATAGTATTCAACTATTTGCAAGAAGCGGCATCACATATACCTGGAGCCCGGATATTTCCATCTCTGATATTCATGCTTACGACCCTTTTGTGTATCCTTCTGAAACAACAACATATTCTGTAATCGTTTGCGACCATTGCAGTTGCGATACAGGGTATGTGACTATTGAAGTTTTACCTGCTCCTGATATTAATGCAATACCCAGAGATACCACCGTCTTCAAACATGAACCTGTTCAGTTATTTGCCGAAGGTGCTGAAAAATTCAGCTGGGTGCCGGCAGCATATTTAACAGATGCACAATCCCCGGAGCCCGTGTCAACCCCGCCGAATGATATTACCTACTTTGTATATGCAGTTGGTTTTAACGGTTGTGATAACACGGACACAGTTCACATTAACACAATATCTGACTGTTGGAGGAACTACAAAATGCCCAACGCATTTTCGCCTAACCAGGATGGGTTAAATGATGTGTTCCGCATTGTAACAACAGGCGATGAAAATGTGCCAGGCTTTTACATATTCGATCGCTGGGGAGAAATTGTTTTTCAAACTTCTGACCTATCAGAGCCCTGGGACGGTACTAGTCAGGGAAAAAACCAGGAGAATGGGGTTTACTTTTATATCCTTACTGCTGAATGTGAAGGTGTTTTTGAAACACTTTACGGAACTGTGACATTGCTGCGCTGAAAATTGCTAAAAGTTTATTTTACCTTTAGAGTAATTAGAAACCTTGACTATGCAAAAGCTGAAACTTAGTCTTGCATTACTCCTCCCATGTTTCGGCATACAACTTTTCGCTACTCATATTATCGGTGGTGAACTAATAACTACTTGTAGCGGAGGAAGTACCTATGAAGTAAAACTCATTTTATACAGGGATTGTACAGGGTACATTTTTGATGATTGGGCATGCATAGGAGTTTTCAATGAAGATGGTGACCTGGAGGAATACTTTAACCTTACAGATCTCGACATTACAGATGTTGATGTTTCTTCTCCTGACCCTTGTATAGAAATTCCACCGGGGCTTTGTGTTGAACAGGGGGTGTACACCGGAACTTATACATTACCTAATACGAGCGAAAAGTGGAATCTGGTATATCAGCGCTGCTGCCGAAATCCCGGCATTGTGAACATTGAAGATCCCGACGTAACAGGCCTCACAGTGTGGGCTGAAATACCGGCTATTGATGATTTTGACTGTAACAGTTCTCCTTATTTTAATAATTACCCGCCGCTGGCAATTTGTGTAGGAACTCCCCTGAATTTTGATTATTCAGCAACAGACCCCGACGGAGATTCATTAGCCTATAAATTTATAACGCCGTATGACGGTGGTTCTTTCAGTTTCCCTCAGCCTTGTCCGCCAACAGCACCAGGCGTTTTCGACCCCATTGATTGGGAAAGTGGTTACAGCGAAACATACCAGGTGGATGCTTTGCCTGAGCTTGCAATTGATCCTTTTTCCGGCCTGCTCACCGGCACACCCAATGCAGAAGGAAGGTATGTGGTAGGTATCGGGGTGGAAGAATGGCGGGATGGAGTTTTACTCTCCACACATTTCAGGGATTTTCAATTCAATATTCAAACCTGTGAGATTACAACACTTGCTTCTACTGCCGACTATGTTCTTAATTGCGAAGATTACAGCGTAACTTTTGAAAATTACAGCACTGGGGCTGAAGTTTATTTTTGGGATTTTGGTGATGGATATACGAGTGATGAATTTGAACCCGTCCATGTATACGGAGACACGGGAACTTACTATGTAACACTTATTGCTAACCCCGGTTTTGCTTGTTCTGATACATTTTATTCAGTGATTGAAATTTTCAATACGCTCACTGCAGATTTCAGTTTTGTATTTGGATGCTCAAATGAACCTGTAAATTTTACTGACCTTTCTGTTTCAACAGAAGCAGGAGAGATAAATGGCTGGCTTTGGGAGTTTGGTGATGGAAGTACAAGCCTCGAACAACATCCTGAACACTTGTACAGCATAGGAGGCGATTATATCATTGTGCTTACAGTAACAACTGATAAAGGATGCATCTCTTCAGATACAATTGTTTTAAATCTCAATTCAGGGCCCACCGCAAATTTTGCTGCAGACAGTATTTGTTTTACTGAAACGGCTGAGTTTGAGAACCTCACTACATGGCCTTTTGATGTAACATTGGCAACTTATAACTGGACTTTCGGAGACGGAACATTTTCAACTGTAGAAGATCCTGAGCATTATTATTTTACACCCGGTGATTATGATGTTATGCTGATTGCTGTTACAGACAACGGCTGTTCTGATACAATTATTCTTCCTTTGAATGTAGGTGAACTTCCCTACCCGGATGCCGGCGAAGATGATACGATAGAATTTTATGAGTTGTACTTTTTGAGCGGTTCTGGGAACGGAAGTTTTTTATGGACGCCCGATGAATATGTAAACGACCCAACACTTCCCAATCCATCTGTAAACCTTGCATCCACTACTATTTTCACCCTTGCAGTAACCAGCCCCGATGGCTGCTGGGCAACAGACGATGTGATTATTCATGTTATGTATCTGCCGACAATGGAAATACCCAATGCTTTCAGCCCTAATGGTGATGGGCTAAATGATGTTGTATATATTGTGTTCTATGAAAACATTTTCCTGCATGAATTCAGTATTTATGACAGGTGGGGGGAACAAGTTTTTAAAACAAATAATCTCACTGAAGGTTGGAACGGAATCTATAAGAACAAGCATGCAGAAGTTGGAACATACATGTATACAGTAAGGGCCCAGGATGAAGACGGCCTGGAGATATTGAGAACAGGAAGCATTGTGTTATTGCGCTGAAATTTTGGATATCTGTCAAATAGTTTATCTTTAATTTTGAAACATATGAATGATTTATGAAAATCCTGAAACTATTTCTTTTGCCATTTTTTTACCTCATGTCTTTGTTTAATACTTATGCTTCTCATATCATAGGTGGAGAAATGATAACTGAATGTATTGGAGATAGTACTTACAGGGTTACATTAATACTTTACAGAGATTGTACGAGCACAACAGCATTTGATTTATCCGCCTGTATAGGAGTTTTTTACCCGGATGGGGATTTAGTGGAAAGTTTTAATTTAACAGAAGTAGACATTACAGAAGACATTGATATAATTTCTCCTGACCCTTGCATTGACATCCCACCCGATATTTGTGTTTCTGTTGCAGTGTATACAGGCGAATATACATTACCCAGTACAACTGAATCATACGATTTTGTTTATCAGCGCTGTTGTAGAAATGCAGGTATTGTGAACATTGAAACACCGGATGCAGTTGGTGCTTCATATTGGGCCCATGTTCCAGCAGTAGCAGAAACGGATTGCGATAATTCGCCTTACTTTAATAACTATCCCCCGCTTGCAATTTGTGTCGGAACACCAATAGACTTTGACCATTCAGCAACAGATCCGGATGGTGACTCATTAGCATACAAATTCGTTACTCCTTACGTAGGTGGAGATGCAGCAATTTTTGTAATACCCTGTCCACCCGATGCACCTGATGAACTTGACTATGTTGATTGGGAGACAGGATATGATGATGATTTCTTTTTTGATGCATCTCCGGTTCTTGCAATTGACCCTGTTACAGGCTTTTTAACCGGCACACCCTCTGACGAAGGAAGATACGTTGTAGGAATAGCAGTAGAAGAATGGCGGGATGGTGTTTTGCTTTCCACACATTTCAGAGACTTTCAGTTTAATGTACAGATTTGCGAACCTTCAGTGCTTGCAGATATTGAACTGGATCCGGATTTTATTGAGATCGGGGTTGATTCATTTATAACATGTATTGACCTGAGTGTTGATTTTGGTAACCTGAGTGATGGAGCTTTCGAATATTTCTGGGATTTTGGGGTTGAAGGAATTTCATCAGATACATCCAACCTTTTTGAACCCAGTTATACATATCCTGACACGGGAGTATACACAGTTATGCTTATAGCTAACCCAGGTACTGAATGCGGTGACACAACTTTCATTACGCTTAACTTGTATTATATCCTCACAGCTGATTTTGATTTTGAAGCATTTTGTTCCGGCGAACCCGTTGAGTTTACAGATCAGAGTACATCAACTTTTGCCGGCGAAATTGACACCTGGACTTGGGATTTTGGTGATGGCGCTTCAAGTGACGATCAGGACCCCGAACATGCTTATTCTGAAGGGGGAATTTATGATGTAACACTTATCGTGGAAACCGATAAAGGTTGCGTAGATGAAATTACACTGCCGGTGAATTTATTATCAGGGCCTGATGCTGATTTCACGGTTGATGATATTTGCTTGAATGAAGAAGCGGAGTTTAATAATACTACAACTTTCCCAACTGACATTTCCATCAACAGTTATGAATGGAGTTTTGGAGATGGGAATGAATCCGGTGAAGAAGATCCTGATTACCAGTATGATACTCCGGGAAGTTATGAAGTAACTTTGATTGCTACTGCAACAAATGGATGCAAAGACACAATAACGCAAACCATCAATGTTGGTGAACTGCCTTTTGCTGATGCCGGACCTGATGCAACCGTCACATATCTGCAGTTGTATGAAATGAATGGCAGCGGAGTTGGAACTTACTATTGGTCGCCGGAAATTTGGGTAAGTGACCCAAACATTGCCAATCCCTCCACTCAATTACCAACTACAACAACATTTATATTGCAGGTTACCAGCCCTGACGGCTGCCTGGGCTATGATACTGTTACAATATTTGTAGAAGATATCACCATTGCTCAAGTGCCCAATGGGTTTACTCCAAATGGTGATGGAATTAATGATGAGATTTTTGTACTCAATCACTCAGTGGGTTCTTTGCTTGAGTTTTCCATTTATAACCGATGGGGCCAGCAGGTGTTTACTACTAATGATCTTACCGCCGGTTGGAATGGAAAAGTAAATGACAAAGAAGCGGAAATGGGAACTTACGTTTATGTACTCAGGTTCATCGACATAAATTCTGTAAGCCTAATGAAAGCAGGCAATATTACATTAGTAAGATAACTTACCAAAAACATTTATAAGTAGCTTTACGTTTCCTAATAGAAGAAATGAAAAAGCTACTTATTTTTTTTATGCCCGCTGCAATATTTTTCTCTTGTGGAAAAGAAGAAAAAAAAGATATTGTTGAAAAAAAACAAGCAAAGGAAGCAATGTCCGGCAAAGATATTTATACTAAATACTGTAAACTCTGCCATGGTGTAGATGGTAAATTGGGTTTAAGTAACGCTGCTGATCTTTCTATTTCGGTTTTAACAACACAAGAAAAAATAAATGTGATTACGAATGGAAGAAAAGCTATGACACCCTTTAAAGACCAGCTAACACAGGAGCAGATAAGGCTTGTAACCGAATACATTGAAACCTTGCACCAATAAATGACGGAAAAACAAAAAACATATTATGTTATAGGGTTAATGAGTGGAAGTTCTTTAGATGGAGTTGATTTGGCATATTGTAAGATTCAATCCGGCGGGCAGTGGAAATACAAAATTTTGCATGCTAAAACATATCCTTACAATGAGGGAGATAAAGATTTCTTAAAAAAGTTACGAAAGAGACCAGTAAAGGAAGCAAAGACTCATGATGACCTTTTCGGATTTTCTTATGCAGTATTGATAAACCGTTTCAGGAAGGAGTTTAATATTCGAAAACTTGATTTCATTGCAAGCCACGGGCATACAACACACCACCACCCTGAAAAAAAAATTACACTGCAATTGGGTAGTGGGAAACAAATTGCAAAGTTGAATTTCCATCCTGCGGTTACGAATTTCCGTGTTGCAGATATAAAAGCAGGAGGGCAGGGGGCGCCACTGGTTCCTGTGTGTGATGCATATTTTTTTTCACAGTATGATGCATGCCTTAACATTGGCGGCATTGCAAATATTTCTTATATGATGAGAGGAGAGAGAATAGGTTTTGATATTTGCCCTGCAAATCAATTGCTGGATAACCTTGCGCAAAAACTCAATAAACCTTTTGATAAGAATGGTGCCATCGCAAAAAAAGGAAAAATAAATAATAAATTAATGGTAGCATTAGAGAAAAAAAGGTACTTTTCACTTGATCCTCCCAAGTCGCTTGACAATACATTTGTGGAAAAGAATTTCATGAAAACCATAAATGAAGCCCGGTGTTCAGTTGCTGATAAAATGCGAACAGTTGTTGAACGCATTGCAATTGAAATTGCAGGTGCCATCATCAGGGATGCTTCCTTTAATCAATCAAAACTTGCAAAATATAAACTCCTGGTAACAGGCGGCGGAGCTTATAACAAATTTCTTCTTCAGCGTATTGAGAAGCTAGCAAGAATAAACATTCAATTGCCAGATGATGAAACCATTCAGTATAAAGAGGCATTGGCAATGTGTCTCATGGGTGTTCTGCGGTGGGAAAACAAACCGAATTTTCTTCCGTCAGTAACTGGTGCAAAGAAGGCAGTAAGTGGCGGTGAAATATTTAATCCTTAAAAAATGAATTTAGTAACAGGCGCCAGTGGTTTGGTAGGAAGTTATGTCTGTAGAAATTTACTTCTGCAAGGCGAACCTGTTCGTGCATTGAAAAGGAAAAACAGCGACCTGAAACTTCTTGCAGATATTCAGAACAAAATTGAGTGGGTGGAGGGTGATATCAATGATGTATCTTCCTTGCAAGATGCGATGCAAGGAGTTGCTTATGTGTATCATGCTGCTGCCAAAGTTACGTTTGCTCCGGGACGACGAAACGAACTCATAAAAGTAAATGTAGAAGGAACAGCAAATGTTGTAAATCTGGCGCTTAATGAAGGGGTAAAAAAAATGGTACATGTGAGTTCTGTTGCAGCATTGGGCAGGAACCCGGGTAATCCGACTATCACTGAGGAAATTGAATGGGAAAATACAACCCAAGCGTCTGATTATGCCATGAGCAAACATCTTTCTGAAAGGGAAGTTTGGAGGGGCATTGCAGAAGGGCTCCAGGCAGTTATAGTAAACCCTACTATTATAGTTGGTGCAGGCAATTGGAACCAGGGTTCTTGCAAAATATTTAAAACAATTGGCAATGGGTTTAAATTTTATACAGAAGGAGTAAGAGGATATGTTGATGTTCGGGATGTTGCAAAAATTGCCTGGCAGCTTATGAACAGCGATATTCATCAGGAAAGATTTATATTAAACAGTGAGAACATTGTGTTCCGTGATTTCTTTTTCATGATAGCAGATGCTTTGCAAAGAAAGAGGCCGTCTATCAGAGCAAAGAAAATATTATCAGAGCTTACTTGGCGGGCTGAAGCGCTAAGGAATTTTATTACAGGCAACGAACCTTCTGTAACAAAACAAACCGCCCGCATGGCAAACACTATTCTTTATGCTGATAATACCAAGATTAAAACTGCATTGAAATACAACTTCATTCCAATACAAAAAAGCGTATCTGATGCGGCTGTCCAATTCATGAATTATGAAAAAACAGGAAAATATGGGCATGTAGATTTTTAAATATGCACTTTAGGAATATCCAACATATTTTTTTTGATCTTGATAATACGCTTTGGGATTTTTCAAAGAATTCAAAACGAATTATCTCTGAGATGTATGAATTATTTCAACTAAAGGAAAAAGGCATACATGACTTAGATGCATTTTACAAACAATATGCTTCCCGTAATGAAAATCTCTGGAGTGCCTACAGTATGGGCGATATAAGCAGGGAGGAAGTTCGCCTCCATAGGTTTTTATATACACTTGATGACTTTGGGGTGAAAGACTACGTTACAGCGTTAGGTATGGCGGATCACTATATCCATCATACAAAACACCAAACAGAATTACTCCCTCATGCAATGGAAACATTACAATACCTGAGGGTGAAATATCAGCTGCACATCATCACAAACGGTTTTAATGAAGTACAATATTTCAAACTGCGCAATTCTAACATTGATCATTTTTTTGAAACGGTTACTACAGCTGAAGAAGCACAATGCCTGAAGCCTGGAATAAAAATTTTTGATATTGCCCTTAAAAAAGTACCTGCCAGGGCCGAAGAGAGTCTTTACATTGGGGATACAGCCCATATAGATGGTGTGGGGTCCCTTAATGCGGGTTTGCAATTTATTTTATTCAATCCTGAAAAGAAAGAAAATGCAGGAAACTACCATCAAGTGCATTCTTTACAAGAGTTAAAAGGAATTCTATGATCAATCTATACAATTAAAAAACCCTGCATATTTCATACAGGGTCTTAATAATATTTGCTTTATTGATTATTACTGAGGGCTTTCAGTTTTTTCTTCTTGCTTCGGTTTTTCAGCAGTCATCCCGAAAGAAACCTGCTGGCAATTTTCAGATGTATTTGTAGCTGCATCAGTTGTGGTTGATGAAGTTGCACTTGTTCCGGCTTTGTGTGCACAGCATGATTTTGAACTGGTAGCTTTTGTATCACATTTAGCAGCATCTGTTTTTTGCATTTCAACAGCATTTACTGTTTGCGTTGCTTTATTAGCATCTGTTGTTGAGGTTGCGCTTTGTGCTGATGCAAAAGCTGTGATTCCTACTACAGCTATGATTGTAACGAATAATTTTTTCATGTTTTTGTCTTTTGTTGGTTAAAGTTACTGTTTTTATATTATCTCCAGGCAGAAGGCGCCTCTGTTTAACGGAATTTAAGAATTGTTTCTCGGAACCCTTGCTATTACTGTTTGTCCTCCTTTCACTTTTTCGCCTAATGAAACTTCCATTTCGGCATCCAGCGGCAAAAACAGATCTACCCGTGACCCGAATTTAATAAATCCGAATTCACTTCCCTGTTCAACTGCATCGCCTTCTTCAACATAAAATTTAATCCTTCTTGCTACAGTTCCAGCAATCTGACGCATAAGAATTTCAACATTGTCATCTTCATCTTCAATCACAAACGTTGTGCGTTCATTATCAGTAGATGATTTCGGATTCCATGCAAGCAAAAATTTACCGGGGTGATATTTAAAATATTTTACTTCTCCGTTTATGGGGGTTCTGTTTACATGCACATTTCTCGGGCTCATGAAAATGGAAACCTGTAAACGTTTGTCTTTAAAATATTCGCCTTCAAAAGTTTCTTCAATCACAACCACTTTGCCATCAGCTGGTGAAATGATGGCGCCCTCTTCCTGGAATAATGTTCTTTTCGGGTTGCGGAAAAAATTGAGAACAAAAGCAATACCTGCTAAAGAAGCAATACCTATGATTATATAAAGAGCCTGTTCTTCGGGAAAGTAATAATGAATAAGCAGATTTACAAGAGCAACGAAAAGGATGAAGCCGATAATGATTTTTCTTCCCTCCCTGTGAATGAATCTTAACATCTTCAGAACCGGATATTTGTTTAAAGAATGCAAAAATAGGCGAAAATGTTCATACAGAAACCAGGTTTGATGTCTTCAACACTTTTACTTAACCAGTTTTAACTCTTTATAACTGCAATAAAGCAAGATATAACCAAACAAAAGGTGCAGCAATTAATGTCGCATCAAAACGATCTAAAAACCCCCCGTGCCCGGGTAAGATGTGGCTGCTATCTTTTAGTGCCAGGCTGCGTTTGAGCATGCTTTCTACAAGGTCACCCAAAGTGCCGAACACAGAAATGATGATAGCAATGATGATCCAGTTTGTGAGAGAAAGGAATTCTAAATAATTGCTGATAAGAATTGCCATGCCGATGGAAAAAATAAATCCACCGAAAAACCCTTCCCAGGTTTTTTTAGGGGAGATGCGTTCAAATAATTTGTGTTTGCCAATAGCTTTGCCTGTGAAGTAAGACATTGTATCATGCGTCCAAAC
>JBJXHH010000036.1:0-10651 GCA_046160675.1 Chitinophagales bacterium | reverse complement strand
CTTGCAATTGGTTAATCGCTGCAGGACGATACACATCGCAGGCAACCAACAAAGGGTTTCTGCCTAGTTTGCTTTTGACATGGTTGGCGAGTTTTGCACTAAAGGTGGTTTTACCTGAACCCTGCAAACCTGCAATCAAAACAATTCCCGGCGAACCTTTAATGTTAATCTCTGTTGCAGACCCGCCCATCAATTCGGTGAGTTCATCCTGTACTATTTTCACCATCAGTTGCCCGGGGGATACAGAAGTAATAACATCGCTACCTAGGGCTTTGTCTTTTACTTTATCAGTGAACTCTTTGGCAATTTTATAATTAACATCTGCTTCAACTAAGGCACGGCGAATCTCTTTTACCGTTGTGGCAATGTTTATCTCTGATATTCTGCCCTGGCCTTTTAGATTTTTAAAAGCCGATTCTAATCTGTCAGTTAAATTTTCAAACATCTCAATGCTATTTTTTATAAACTAAGGTGTAAAGTTGAATATTATTCAACAAGATAGCCGCCAAACCCTGAGTTTTCAAATTTAATAATATCTCAGCCTTATTACACCACTCAGATATTTAGCTAAACGAACTACTTGTTTTGTATACCCGAACTCATTATCGTACCAGCAATACAATACGGCAGATTTTCCATCAGGTGCAACAATGGTAGCAGGTGCATCTACAATTACACAATGCGTATTTCCTATACAATCAGTACTTACCAGTTCATTGCTTAAGCTGTAATCAATTTGTTCTACAAGATCTCCAGAAAATGATGCTTGTTTTAAGGCTTCATTTACCGATTCTTTTGTAACAGGCTTTACAAATGAAAGATTCATAATCGCCAATGATACATCTGGGGTGGGTACCCGTATAGCGTTGCCTGTAAATTTGCCTGACATTTCAGGCATAACCTTGGTAACTGCACTGGCTGCACCGGTTTCGGTAATTACCATGTTGAGAGGGGCTGATCTTCCCCTTCTATATTTTTTATGATAGTTATCAAGCAGGTTCTGGTCATTTGTATATGAGTGCACAGTTTCAAGATGCCCATGATTAATGCCGAAGTTATCCTGCATCACTTTAATTACAGGAACAACAGCATTGGTAGTACAACTTGCTGCAGAAAATATTTTTTCGTTAGCAGGATCAAACTTTTCATGATTAATTCCATGTACGATATTCGGGATATCTCCCTTGCCTGGTGCTGTAAGTAATACATGACTTACGCCTTTAGCAAGTAAATGTTTACTTAAACCTGCCCTGTCTCTTGTAACACCTGTATTGTCAATAATTAGGGCATCGTCTATTCCATACTTTGTATAATCAATTTCTTCTGCGTTGTTGGCAGCAATCATATGAACAATCTGACCATTGATGATCAGGGCTTTATTAGCAAGGTCTTCAACAACAGTTCCATGGAATTTCCCATGAATAGAATCCTTGCGCATCAAACTAGCCCGCTTAATAATATCTTCATCACTGTTGCTTCTGGTTACAATCGCTTTTAAACGCAATTGTTCGCCTTTGCCCGCCTCATTTATCAGGACTCTTGCAGCTATTCTGCCAATGCGCCCAAAGCCGTATAGTACGACATCTTTTGGCTTGAGAACTAACTTATCTTTCCCAATGAAAGTACCGAGTTTCTCATGGATAAAGGCATCTTCATTTGCGTATTTTGCTTTCTCTTCCAGCCATTCCCTGCCTAGCCTGCCCATGTCAATTCTTGCAGGTGACATTTCTAATTTTGAAATTGATTTTGCCAATGCCAGGGTGATTTCAATTTCAAGCGGAAGATTTAGGAATCTTTGTGCATATAAATGATGGTTAAGAATTTCACTGGCTCTTGCATCTACTAAAGGGCGACGAAAAATGATAAGCTCAATTGATCTGTCAAACCAAAGTTGTGTTGCCAATGCACTGAGTTCTACAGCGGTCTTTTCCTTATTATTCCACTGTTTAAGCTGTACTTCGTAAGAGTTGTTCATATATAAAGTTTATTTTTCTTTTTATAAGGCCTTCTTTTTGGCGGGTAATCGGGGCGCAAAGTTAATGAAATAGAGGCTTAAGATGGATTCCGATCGATATGAACGGTGTTTCGCAAAATATACCGATTCCTTTCAAAGCTTAGTGAGAGTAGTATTTGAGGCTGTATGAAAAAAAAGTTGTGTTTTATTTTGTATCCATCGAAAAACTGTTATACTTGCAACATTATAAGTGCTGCCGCATTTTTTTAGAGAATGGCAAAACAAAAAAAATATACCCTGGAATATATCATCCGCTCCTCGCCGCTGGTGTTGTATAACTTTTTGATAAATCCTACAGGGCTGCAGCAGTGGTTTGCTGAAGAGGTGGATAATGAAGGTACAACATATTCCTTCACCTGGCGGGGGCACACTGACATTGCTTACCTGATCTCAACAGAGGATGATGATTTTATCCGTTACAGGTGGGATTACTATGATGAGGATAAATACTTTGAATTTAGAATAGAAAAAGGGGAGATAACTGACGATACAATTTTGTATATAACAGACTTTGCCGAAGAAAAAGAAATTGAAGGGCAAAAACAATTGTGGGATACCCAGATAAAAAATCTAATCAAGCGTATAGGGGCTTCATAAAAAGCTGCCCAGCATCAATTCATAATTTTTCAACACATCATTCTTTAGTTTTTCTTTTTGAACCTCTAGGCTTGTTGAGGAGAGTTTAATGAAGTGATTTTTGTTAATGTGATGCTCCATTTCCTGGGTAGAAATTTCTTCCACCAGGATGTTTGCGTCTTTATGTATTTCATGCTGCCAGGCATGGTTAAAGATTGAAAAATAAATATTATGATGATGAAGTCCATTTTTGTTTTTAAGAAATTTTTTTTGCAATGGTTTTAAAGCATTGCCGGCCACTACAATAGAGAAAACGAAACCATGACCGAACCAGAACATGGCCCGGAAAGCAAAAATTGAATCCTTGCTGAATAATTTTGGAAAGTCCAGCATGACATAGGGAGACCCTTTATAATTCTCACCTTTGGATATTTTCCCAGTTGAAAAGTCAGTACCGTCAGGAAATAAGAAGCTTTTGTGAATTGGAGTATCTTTGATGACAGCAATGATTTCACTGAACAGGAGATACAATTTTTCTGTAGCGCTGCGTTTAGTGTAAAAAATTTCTTTATTAAAAAGAAGGCTTATTTCATCATCAGAAAAGAAATTATCGTCAGTCATTCAGCAATGGTTAATAAAATTGACAAATATATCATCAAGTCGTTTATTGTGCCATTCATTGTTACTTTTTTTATTGCCCTGTTTATACTTCTTATACAATTTTTATGGAAGTATATCGATGACCTTGTCGGGAAGGGCCTGGAATGGTTCATCATTCTAAAACTCCTGTTTTACGCTTCTGCTAATCTTATTCCGCTTGCATTGCCTTTAGCAACACTTCTTTCCTCTATTATGTTGTACGGAAACCTTGGGGAACGTTTTGAATTAGTGGCACTAAAGTCTGCGGGTATTTCTATGTTCAGGTTTATGCGCAGCACTATGGTGGTTGGCGTATTTATAACCATTGGGGCATTTATGTTTTCAAATTTTGTATTACCAGGCGCCTCTTTAAAATTCTGGTCTACATTAAGGGATATAACAAGGCAAAAACCCGCACTCAATATAAAACCCCAGGAATTTTATAGTGATATTGAAGGATATACAATTTTGATTGGTAACAAAGCTGAAGATAATATTCATGTAAAAGATGTAACAATCTATGAAGAAAAAAAGGGACAGCAATCAGATAATGTACTTATTGCGGAACATGGTGAAATGAAACCCAGTGCAGATGAACTGAACCTGGTTATGAAAATGTATAATGGAAAGCAATACGAACAGTTAAAACCTCAGCAAAAAAGCAAAACGAAGGAATTTATGCGAATGGAGTTTGGTGAGTGGGAGAAAATTTTGGATTTAAGTGGGTTTCAAATGCAAGAGTCGGGTGAGGAGATGTACAGAAATCATTACAAAATGATGAATCTGGAACAATTACAGACTTCAATTGATTCCATAGAAAGGCAAACTCATGAGAGAATGAAACCTTTGAAAAAAACATTACAGCCCTATTTTTTCTTTAGCAGGGATTCCATTGAAGTGTTATCTGATAATATTTCTTTGGAGTATAAAACATCTTTCAGTGAAGTCCTTCCGGCAAAAGACAGGAAGGTAATTATTACAAATGCCGCCACAACAGCAAGGAGTTTACAAGGGCATACAAGAAATATTCACGATACGTTAAAATCATCAGATTCAAAAATCATAGAGCATAAAATTGAAATTCATAGAAAAATCACTTTGTCACTTGCTTGTCTTGTTTTCTTATTTGTAGGAGCGCCTCTAGGTGCTATTATCCGAAAGGGCGGGTTCGGGTTCCCCGTAATTTTTTCAATCCTTATTTTCATAATATTTTATGTATTAAATATTAGCGGAGAGCGCATGGCTGACCAGGCTGTTATTACGGTTTTCAATGGTATGTGGCTCGCAATTATGATCATTTTTCCTTTTAGTATTTATCTCACCATAAAGGCAAAAAATGATGCTCCTGTTGTAAGCACAGATTGGTATATACAGAAATTCAAACAAATTAAATCATTTTTTAAAAAACCAACATCTTGAGAAAACACCCTCTTTTTTGGTTTCATGCAATAGTAATTGTGTTTTTATTTCTCTCATTTATTTTGCTTCTGATATATGAAAAAGGGGAGTTGTCTATTCTCTTGAACAAAGAACACAACAGTTATGCTGATATATTCTTTAAATACCTAACTCACCTGGGCGGAACAGTTCCTATGATAATAATAACTGGTATTTTATTGTTTATCAGGTTTAGTTATGCTATCGTTTTTTTTATTAATACCACTATTGTTTTTTTTCTTACAATAGGTCTAAAAATGATCTTCGATACTGAGAGGCCCCTGTTGTATTTTGGCGAAAACGATGAGTTGCACTACGTTTCAGGGGTAACTATACTGAAAGATTTCAGTTTTCCTTCAGGGCATACTTCTAATGCTTTTTGCATGTATCTGACGCTTGCATTTTTTGTGAGTAACCATTTTGTTAAGGGTTTACTTTGTGTAACTGCAATACTTGTTGGTATATCCAGAGTATATTTATTACAACATTTTCTTGTTGATATATTCTTCGGGGCACTTATTGCTATAGTTGTGACACATGCTTTAATGATGTTTTATGAAAAGAAGACAATGCTTTTCTCACATAAAAAACTTCAATCTTCATTACTCAGAAGTTAGGTGGTTGTATTTATTCCAGGTATTTGTATTTGGCAATTCCCCATTTTTGAAACCTGTATTGAAAAGAGGTACGTAAAACTCCCAGTCCGTAAATGGCGCTTCGTTTAAAGTTAATAGATGAGGCTTCTTCAAAATATTTAGTTGGACAGGTAACTTCGGCTATATCATAACCAGCAAAGCAAATTTGTGCCAGCATCTGATTATCAAATACAAAGTCGTCTGAGTTTGCATTATAATTAATTCTTTCCAAAACTTGTTTTGAAAAAGCCCTGAACCCTGTATGATATTCAGAAAGTTTTTGTCCCATGATGATGTTTTGCGAATAGGTGAGCAAACGATTGAAAATATACTTGTATTTAGGCATGCCGCCTTTTAATGCGCCTTTTCCAAGAATTCTTGACCCCAAAACAACATGATACAATTCATTGCCTATTATGCTCGTCATAGCAGTAATAAGTTTAGGTGTGTATTGGTAATCAGGATGTACCATGATAACAATATCAGCACCAAGGGCTAAAGCTTTTTCATAGCAACTTTTTTGATTTCCACCATAACCTTTATTTTTTTGATGTACGATAATGTGTTTAATGCCGATTCCTGCAGCTATATGAGCAGTATCATCGTTACTGGCATCATCTACCAGTACAACTTCATCAACTATCTCAAACGGAATTTCGTCATATGTCTGCTTTAAAGTTTTAGATGCATTATAAGCAGGCATTACTATTACTACTTTTTTCCCGGCGTACATAGTGGGCAAAAATAAGTGTTCGTTTCAAAATTTGAATGGTTAATTTTGCCTGTTTTGCATGAATATCCTTGTTCTCACTAAGAAGCTTCCGTTTCCTGTAAAAGACGGTGAATCAGTTGCAATTATTAACCTTGCCCGAAATTTAGCTTTACAAGGATGTAAAATCCATATGCTGAGTATCCAAACTCCAAAGCATTATTTTCAAATTGAAAATATACCCGGCACACTAAAAGAGCACATTCAGTTTGAGGCTGTTTTTGTTGACACAAGTATTAGCATAACTGGAATTTTGAAGAACCTTTTTTCAAATATCCCCTATCATGTGCAAAGATTTATATCAAAAGATTATGCAGTTAAACTGGCGAACATTTTAAAGGAGGGGAAATTTGAAATTGTGCAGCTTGAAGGCCTATTTCTGGCACCTTATTTAGAAGTAATCAGGCGACATTCACAGGCTAAAATTGTTTTGAGAAGTCATAATATAGAAGGAAATATTTGGAAAGGCCTTTCTAAAAGTGAAAAAAGTTATCTGAAAAGAATTTCCCTGAACTGGCAATCTAATAAACTCCTGAAGTATGAATCAAAAAATGTAAAGAATTATGATGCTGTAGTTCCAATATCCTTAGCCGATAAAATGTTTTTTAGTGAGCACAACCGGAGCATAAAAGTAAAATATATACCATCAGGCATAGATGTTCAAGAAGAGGAATCTGTTTTTGCAGGAAAAATAAATGACCTGTACTTTTTGGGAGCTTTGGATTGGTTGCCGAATGAGGAGGGGTTAAAATGGTTTATTGAGAAAATATTCCCTTTTATAACAAAGGAAAAACCGGGTATCACTTTTCATATTGCTGGCAGAAATGGAGGAAACTATTTCAAGGAGTTAAACAACCCGAATATTGTTTTTTATGGAGAGGTTGAAGACGCAGAAAGGTTCTTACAATATAAAGCTATTTGTGTTGTTCCTCTACTTTCAGGCAGCGGAATGAAGATAAAAATCCTTGAGGCAATGGCACATGGAAAATATGTAATCACAACTCCCGTAGGTATTGAAGGTTTTCCTGAAGATATTGCTGAATTTTGTGCAATTACCGCCAAGCCTGATGTATTTGCTAATACTGTACTCGATGCACTTCAGCACCCGGAAGCAGCTGCAAACAAAGGAATGTTAGCAAGGCAATATGTAAGGGATAAATTTGATAATTATAAACTAGCAGCAGAATTGCTGCAATTCTATACATCGCTTTTATGATTCTTGTTGCAGAAATACTCTTGTTTTTATGCATATTTCTATTAATACATTCTTATGTAATTTTTCCAACACTTTTACAATTTCTTGCCCGTAAAAAAACATTTACAAATAATTTATTGTCTGAGGAGAATCAGTTGCCAATAGTATCAATTATTATGGCCGCATATAATGAAGAAAAGGTGCTGGAAGAAAAAATGAAAAGTGTTGTGCAAACAAAATATCCATCTGTTCAGTATGAAATATTAATCGGTTCTGATGCCTCTACAGATAATACAGATAACATCATTAAAAAATTTGAGCAGCAGGGATATCCGGTCAAATTAATAAGATTCCAGGGCCGAAGTGGGAAATCATTTATCATAAATGAGTTAGTTCCTTTGGCGAAGGGCGAAATTTTAATTTTTACTGATGCGAATATTTATTTTTCAAAGGAACTCATTCCTCAATTGGTTTCTCATTTCTCCGATAAAAACGTAGGGTTGGTTGGGGCAAATATTCTGAATTCGGGCATGAGAAAAGATGGCATCTCATTTCAGGAGAAAACATATATTCAAAGGGAGAACCGGATAAAGTACAATGAAGGTTTGTTGTGGGGCGTAATGATGGGGGCCTTCGGTGCATGTTATGCTGTCCGGAGGGGCCTCTTTAAGCCCATTCGAAGTAATTTTTACATGGAAGATTTTTTCATCTCCATGTATGTGCTTTCTCAAGGAAAAAAAGCAATAAATAACCTTTCAGCTATAGCTTATGAAGATGTTTCGAATGACTGGAAAGAGGAGTTCAAAAGGAAAGTTCGCATCTCAGCTGGAAATTTTCAAAACCTTGGCGTTTATTGGCGGAAGATATTTCCTTTACACAAGCCCCTTGGATTTTCTTTTTTTTCTCATAAAGTAATTCGGTGGTTTGGGCCTTTTTTTATAATTGTAGCATACTTAGCAAATCTGTTACTAATACATGAGAACTTATTTTATCAGATCCTGTTCATCTTTCAGACATTGGGAATGTTAACACCTATAATAGATCAAATATTTAGCAGAATTAAGATTCATAATTTTGCGTTGCGGCTGGTGGCCTATTTTTATACAATGAATGCGGCTTTATTAGTTGGATTCATAAAATATTGTAAGGGAATTGAGTCAAGTATATGGAAGCCTACCGAGCGTAATAACTAAAACAATATGCATGGAAGAATTTGTTTTAAATACTATTGATGAAGCTGTTGAAGATATCAGGAATGGAAAACTGGTAATTGTAGTAGACGATCAGGATAGGGAGAACGAGGGCGATTTTATTACAGCTGCCAGAAATGTTACTCGGGAGATAATTAACTTCATGGCTACTCATGGGCGGGGACTTATATGTGCACCACTTATTGAAGACAGATGTGCAGAATTGGAATTGGAGTTAATGGTTTCAAATAATACTGCTCTGCATGAAACTCAATTTACAGTATCAGTTGATTTGATTGGAAATGGATGTACTACAGGCATTTCAGCTCACGACCGGGCTTTGACTATTCAAGCCCTGATTAATTCGGACATGAAAGCTGCTGATTTTGCACGACCTGGTCATATTTTCCCATTAAGAGCTAAGAGGGGCGGTGTTTTACGTAGAACGGGGCACACAGAAGCCACTATTGACCTAGCAAGAATGGCAGGATTTGAACCGGCTGGAGTGCTTGTAGAAATTATGAATGAGGATGGCACCATGGCAAGGCTTCCTGACCTTCTAAAAGTTGCAGAAAAGTTTGATTTGAAGATCATTTCCATCAAAGACCTTGTGGAATACCGGATAAAAGCAGAAACAATAATAAAAAGGGATGTCGTAGTTAATATGCCAACAAAATATGGAGATTTTGTTCTGCATACTTTTATTCAAACAACTACGGGCGAAGTTCACCTGGCTCTCGTAAAGGGTGATTGGGATCAAAATGAGCCGGTACTGGTTAGGGTGCATTCATCCTGTGCCACAGGTGATATATTAGGTTCTTTACGATGCGACTGCGGGGAACAACTGCACACCGCACTGAAAATGATTGAAAACAATGGTTCAGGGGTACTGGTTTACATGCAACAAGAAGGAAGGGGGATAGGCCTACTAAATAAACTCAAAGCTTACAAACTTCAAGAGAACGGGCTAGACACTGTGGATGCCAACCTTGAACTTGGGTTCGGAACAGATCAAAGGGATTACGGGGTAGGGGCTCAAATACTCCGGGATCTCGGAGTATGTAAAATAAAGCTTATTACAAATAACCCTAAAAAAAGGGTGGGTTTAAAAGGTTATGGGCTTGAAATTGTAGAAAATGTGAAGATTGAAATGGAACCTAATGAGCATAACACACACTATTTAAGAACCAAAAGAGACAAATTGGGTCATGATATCCTAAAAGGATAAAGCAAACTAAACAACTTAATCTCCCTAAGGCCTAAGCTACTAATCTAGGTTGGAAATTTTGAAGTGGTAACAAATTAGTCCTTATAAGTGTACTGATTGGAACTATGTCAACATCTTCAGGAATTGAGGCAATAGAAGACATATCATCAACTATCATGATCTTCCTTACTAAAACGCAATTCCCGCCTTTAAGACGTTTTGCCAATACATCCAGCTTATTAAAGTGTTCTTTGGAAATTACCCTTTCAAAATTAATCTCCACAAGTATCCTTGAGGTTTGAAGACCTTCTTCTTTTTGCAAAACAAAGTCGAAAACCTTTGTCGCCCAATTATACCTATTATAGAGTTTCCAGCCATCCCTTTCAGGGTAAAGATTTAAAAGGGTGCTTTTTAACGGGCTTAGCATTTCTGAGTTCCCGTTTTCTTGGTGTGTAAATAGTGTGTGCTGCATACAGTTTTTAATTATTGTGCTTGAAATCTGCTGCCAAATTCACACAATATTATATGGGCAGCAAGGAAAAAACCCCGCAAAAATAACATACGTAAATACAAGGTAAGTTATCATAAGTCGCTGGCAATTAACGACTTAACAAATCCAAAACATTATATTAATAACAGTAAAACTTAACTATTTCCCTTGGAAATAGCAGAAGAAAATGTTTAAAACGCCTGGTTTTAACTACTGGTTATCAGTCCAATCCCAACCGTTTTTCTTCTGATTATCAGTCCAATCCCAACCGTTTTTCTTCTGGTTATCAGTCCAATCCCAGCCGTTTTTCTTCTGGTTATCAGTCCAATCCCAGCCGTTTTTCTTCTGATTATCGGTCCAATCCCAGCCGTTTTTCTTCTGATTATCGGTCCAATCCCAGCCGTTTTTCTTCTGATTATCGGTCCAATCCCAGCCGTTTTTCTTCTGGTTATCAGTCCAATCCCAGCCGTTTTTCCTCTGGTTATCGGTCCAATCCCAA
>JBJXHH010000035.1:0-19276 GCA_046160675.1 Chitinophagales bacterium | reverse complement strand
TTTTCTCAGAAGCACTGGCACACGGAATGTATGTTGTGAGTTACAATGTAGGCAGGGTTGAAGATTCAGAAAAACATATAATTTGCTGGAATGAAGAAGAATTGTTTTCAAAATGTCAGGGGCTTTTTGATTCGAAAATGAATTTTCAACCTTACCAGTCACTTGATACAAATGCAATTATTGAACAATTTATAACAATCTATAATTCCTAAATGCTTAACTGTTCGTAAATTCGCAGGCTGTGAAAAAAATTACTGGTGTCATATTATTTAACCCGAGGGCTACGAACTATAAACCAAGAATTCCCAATTCTGTGTTGTCTATTGCAGCTTGTATTGAAGGATTATATAACTATGTTATTGTCGATGGGAACATTGAAACAGATCCTTTAATGGTCATTGAAAAATATTTATCATCCGGAAATTACAAGGTGTTTGCATTAAGTGTAATGCCTGGCCCTCAACTCAAGCAGGCTATATCTTTTTCTAAAATTATAAAACAAAAATACAGGGATACAATAATAGTGTGGGGCGGATATTTTGCAAGTAACCAAAGCCAGGTGGTGATGGAAAGTAATTTTGTAGATTACATTGTATACGGTCCCGGTGATGTTGCTTTTCCTAAACTATTAAAGGCAATTGAAAATGAAACGCCTGTTGACCTGTTTCCGAATATTATCTGGAAAAATTCCGAGAACAAAATCATAAGAAATCATAAAGATGAATTGTATGATCAGGATACATTACCCCCTTTGCCATATGAAAGGTTAAACGAGTTTTATCCCCTCAAAAAATACCTCGGGAAAACTTTCCTCGGTACAAAAACAATTGCCTACCATAGCAGTGTTGGTTGCCCTTTCAAATGTTCCTTCTGCGGAATTGTTCCTATTTACAATGCAAGGTGGAGGGCTAAATCTGCACAACTCATTTATCATGATATAAAATATCTGAAAGAAAAGTTTGGCGGAAATGCAATTGAATTTCACGATAACAATTTTTTCGTTTCTGAAAATCGAACTGTGGAATTTTCCGACTTGATAAAGAATGAGAGTATGACTTGGTGGGGGGAGGGCAGAATTGATACGATTGATAAATATTCGGATACAAGCCTTCAAAAAATGCGACAAGCCGGGTGTAAGATGATCTTTTTCGGGGCGGAAACCGGAAATGATGCGATTTTAAAAATGATGGACAAGGGCGGAACACAAACCGGGGAACAGATACAAAAATTTGCAGCCCGGATGAAAAAGTTTGATATCATACCTGAGTATTCTTTTGTTTTGGGTACGCCTGCTAACACTGAAGGGGAAGTGAACAAACAGATTGACGATGATATAACATTTATCAGGAAAATCAAAGATATAAACCCGGATACGGAGATCATTATTTATGTATATAGTCCGGTACCAACGGAAGGAAGTGAGTTGTATAAATCAGTAAAAAAAGCCGGATTTCATTTTCCTGAGAAGTTGGAGGAATGGATATCTCCGCACTGGGAAAATTTTGACCTTCGAAAGAACCCTCTCACACCATGGCTGAAACCTTACATGATTGATAAGATAAAAAATTTTGAAACAGTCCTGAACGGTTATTACCCAACAGTAAGTGACATAAAACTCTCTGCAAATAAGAAAAATATTATTTCTGCAATTTCTGGAATCCGTTACAAAATGAAATTTTATAACTACCCTTATGAGATAAAGGCTCTGCAAAAATTCTGGCTTAAATACAGACAACCTGAGATAGAAGGCTTTTAATTATGCAAATTCTCAAAAAAATATTTGCCGGAACCCTGCAGCCCATTATCGCTAAAAGAATTAATAAAACATCTTTTTATAAATGGAATGATATTACTCTGCGAATTCCGGCTGGTGTTTTCCATCCAAAATATTTTTTTAGCACAAAATATTTATTGAATTATGTTTTACAACTTCCAATTGCGGGTAAGACTTTCCTGGAACTAGGGGCTGGAAGTGGTTTGATAAGTATTGCTGCAGCAAAGAATAATGCCCATGTAACGGCAACCGATATTAGTAAAAGGGTAATTCATGCATTATTTGAAAATGCTACTTCAAATAATGTTCAGATTCATATCACAGAAAGTGACCTTTTTGATGCTATACCGTTCCATGTTTTTGACTTAATTGCTATTAATCCACCCTACTATCCGAAGTACCCAAAAAATGAATTGGAAAACGCCTGGTATTGCGGTGAGAATTTTGAATACTTTGAAAAATTGTTTCAGCAAATTGGAAATTATGTTGACATAAACTCGAAAACGTTAATGGTTTTGTCAGAAGATTGTAACTTAGAGAGAATTTTTTTAATTGCACGGAAATATAACTTTACCTTCATAGAAGTACACACTAAGAAATTTTATTGGGAGCGAAATTATATTTTTGAATTACAAAAGCAGTGAAGCAGCATTTGCATGTTGAGCATACCAGGAAAGACTACGCAGCGTATGACGCTGATGCTGTAAGAAACGCCGTACTCCGTCCTCTTTTATATTTTGATATATTCAATTATCCTCTAACAATTCCTGAAATTGTTCAGTTTGCCCCGGTAGCATTAAACGGGCTATCGCCGGTAGAAAATATCCTTGATGAGTTAACAGAAGCTTTCCTGGTATTCAAATTTGGGGAGTTTTACAGTTTAAGAAACGACCCCTTGATGATTGAGCGGAGGAAGAACGGGAATGCCTTAGCAGCAAAGGTTTTACAAAAAGCGTTACGCCGTTCCCGCCTCATTCATCGTTTTCCTTTTGTCCGCAGCGTAAATATTTCAGGCTCACTTTCAAAAAATTATTTTGATGAAACTACAGATTTTGATTTTTTCATCATCACAAAAGTGAACCGGCTTTGGTTGTGCAGAATGGTTTTAACAATTTATAAAAAATTATTTTTGCTAAACTCCCGTAAATATTTTTGCATAAATTATTATGTTGATACTACCGATCTCGAAATACCTGACAGAAATATTTTTACAGCTATGGAGATCATTACTTTAAAAAATCAAACAGGGGAGAAATATTACAGGAAGTTTCAAAATGCAAATAACTGGACAAAAGAATATTTTCCTAATCACTTTCAGGAATATAGCGGTGTAGAAAAGGAAAACAATGGGTACCTGAAAAAAATCCTTGAGAAAATACTGGGAGCCAGGCTTGGAGACATATTAGATGATTTTGCGTTTTTTCTAACAGTGAAATTCCTGAAGAAAAGATACAGTCACATGCATATAGATGAGTTGAATGTGAGTATGCGCACAAAAAAACATACAAGCAAGCACCACCCACAGGGATTTCAATTCAAGGTTCTTAAAGCATACCAGGAAAAATGCAGGGATTTTGAACAACAACATGATATTATTTTATACTAATGGCTGATATTCTTTTAGCGAATACGTATTTTCTTAAGCTTGACCCAAAGCAGTTCAAACAGATGCAACCTTACCCGCCACTGGCATCTTTATATGCGGCAAGTATACTGAAGCAGAATAATTTTTCAGTAGATTTTTTTGATACAGTCTTTGCGGCATCAGAGAAAGATATCTTTCCGCTGATTGAAAAAAATGCCGGAAACATTTTTGTCATTTATGATGACGGGTTTAACTACCTTACAAAGATGTGCTTGGTAAATATGCGCAATGCATGTTATGAAATGATACACTTCGCAAAGAAACATAACATGACTGTGTTGGTTTCAAGTAGTGATGCAACAGATCACTGGAAAGAATATTTAGATACAGGGGCTGATTTTATTTTGATTGGCGAGGCGGAAAACACATTGGTTGAGCTTGTAAAAAAGGCATGTACAATGGATACAGACTTCACAACTGTAAATGGGTTGGGATATAAAAGGGGGGGAGAATATGTGAAGACAGCCAAACGAGAAGTGATGCATGATTTGGATGCATTGCTTTTTCCTGACTGGCATTTGATTGATATAGAAAGATATAGAAACAACTGGTTGAAAAAGAACGGATATTTTTCCCTCAATTTAACTACAACCAGGGGCTGCCCTTTCAAATGTAACTGGTGTGCAAAGCCGATCTATGGCAACAGGTATAATTCAAGATCGCCGGAGAATGTGGTTGAAGAAATAAAATTTTTACTCAACAATTTTCAACCTACACATTTCTGGTTTAGTGATGATATTTTTGGTTTGAAACCGGGATGGATAAAACGTTTTTCAGAATTGGTGCAAAAAGAAAGTTTGCATTTCAAATTTAAAATTCAATGCAGGGCCGATCTTTTGCTGGATGAAAATAATATTGAACATCTTGCAAAAGCAGGTTGTGAAGAAGTTTGGATAGGGGCTGAAAGCGGATCGCAGAAAATATTGGATGCGATGGATAAAGGGACAACTATTGAGCAGATCTATACATGTACAAATCTCATGAAGAAACATAGCATCAAGCCTTGTTTCTTTTTGCAGTTCGGTTATCTTGGTGAAACAAAAACAGATATTGATCTCACAATAAAAATGTTGTTTGACCTTATGCCGCATGATATCGGCATTTCCGTTTCATATCCTTTACCGGGGACAAAATTTTATGAAACAGTAAAAGATGATCTCAAAGAAAAACAAAATTGGAACGATAGTGATGAACTGCTCATGATGTATCGCTCTACATACTCACCGGCTTATTACAAACAACTACACCGCTACGTACACAAGCGTTTCAGGCGGAGGCAGGGAGTTGAAAATTTGAAAAAATTACTGAGAGTTGAAAGGCTTTCTTCTACAGAAATTAAAAGAATTATCGGGTTGCCCTACTTCAGTTTGATGGAAATGTTGTTTAAGTACAGGATGAGAACTTCCGAAATGAATTCTTGAGTAAATACAGAACTACTTCACAATCGTAACATTTCCCTTTACAAATTGCATTTCACCTTTTTCAAATTCGAGTTCAAGCTGGTAAGCATATACACCAGGGTTCAGGGCTAACCCGTTCTTTGTGCCGTTCCAGCCTGCAGAAACATCAGTGGCAGAAATATCTGTTCGTTCAAAAACCAACTCACCCCAACGATCATAAATCATCATGCTTTTTACAAGTTCCAAGTTAGGGCCATAGGGCATGAAGAAATCATTTACATTATCTCCATTGGGCGAAAAAGAGTTAGGCACAAACACATACTCTCCCGGATCAGGCAATACATAAATATATACAGCATCACTTGCAAAACATCCGTTTTCATCCACTGAATTGAGTGTGTAGGTTGTATTTTGAACAGGATACACAAGTGTAGAATTGCAGGAAGGGCATTCAATAAATGTTTCCGGAGTCCAGTAATAATTTCCGCCAGTGTTGCCAAAAACAGTTGTTACGTCTCCTGCAATAATAGTTGTGTCACCGAAAGCCTCTGCATAATTTGCGTCAACACTGATCAATGCTGTAACTGTATCACTGCAACCGTTGGCATCAGTATAATAATAAGTGAGTGTGTAAGGCCCGCCAACTCCTGCGCTTGTCGGGCTGAAACTATTTCCGCTCACTGCAGTTCCTGCGTACGTTCCGCCTGAGGGAGTTGCATTTAACAAATAAGCACCCGCTTCAATGCAAATAATGTCATCCACCGGAAAACTTGCAACCGGGTTTGCATTGACAGTTAAATTTGTTGTGATAATGGAATCGCAACCTGCAACGGTAGTGTAGCTTGCGACATAAGTTCCCGCAGCACTTACTATATTTCCATCCGGCAACATATAATCATCTCCTTCGCACATTTCTGCATCTACTGTTGCATAAATTACATCCAGCTCACTTACCGTTGTAATGATAGTTGAATCACAACCGTAAATAGAAAAGAAATCAGAATAATATGTCCCTGCTCCGGAAGCAATACTTCCATCTGGTAAAACATACGTTGAACCTGTACAAATGTCAGCGCTTACAGAAACGGAATACACTGAGTGCACAGTAAGATTTGTAGTTACAATACTATCACAACCAGCATCAGAGGGAATAGTAGAAGTGAAAGTTCCTGCACTGGAAACAAAAACCCCGTCCGGCAGTTCAAAAAATTCTCCGCTGCATATTTCTGCGTCCTGAGAAGCATAAGTTGTAGCAATTACGGTAAGCGAAGTTGTAATAGTTGAATCGCAACCGTCATCAGTAAATAGATAACTTGTGTATGTACCGGCTGTACTTACTGAAGAACCGCTGGGTATAATGTAAGTGTCTCCCTCGCAAATTACGATATCTTCATCAATAGCAAACACAGGATATACTGTTAATGTTGTTGTAATGATAGAATCACAACCACCAGCTGTAACTAAGCTGCTGATATATGTTCCGCCCGTAGTAGCTGAACTTCCGTCAGGTAAAATATAACTATCACCTGAACATATTTCATCACTTACTGAAACATCATACGAATCAATGATGGTTATGCTTGTGGTTGCAGAAACAGAAGGACAGCCTCCATCTGCATCAATCGTGTTTGTAATGGTATAGGTGCCGGGAGATGATGCACTTACGTCAATTGTTCCGGTTGAAGAATTGATAGAACACCCTGCAGGAGATGCTGAAAATGTGCCCATTTCTGCGCCAGAACCAAGCACGGGTGAAGGGTCAGGTGAATCAGAACAGTAAGGTGAACCAGTGTATGAAAATGTTGCAATAGGTGGAGAACTGATGATAACTGTTGATGTTGCTATAGTTGTATCAACGTCGCAGGAGCCGAAGGTTACAGTATTACTTATTGTATAAGTTCCGGGGGATGATGTGCTTAGATCTATCTCCCCTGTAGTTGCATCAATAATTAGCCCTGAGGGGGTTGCACTCCAGGTTCCAGAAGTAGCAGCACTATCAAGATCAGGGGAAGGGTCTGTGCCTGTTGTACAATATTCCCCTGGCAAACCGAAGCCTGAACCGGGGAAAGTAAAAGTTGCAATGTAATTTGTGGCAAGACTTTTTGCTTTTAAAAACACTCCGGAATCATAGATATGATCACTTTCATCTCCAACGGCAAGTTTCAGGTGGTAAGTTTCACAGGGTGTAACTTCATGGAAAGCTGTTAAAACGGTAGTGAAACCATCATATTCAATATAGTAGGGATCTGTAGTTGCTGAGCCTGATGAGGGATTGTTCACATAGTATTCATCATAACTCACATTGTTTACGTTGTCAATCGTAACAGGTGAAGTTGTTCCGGGTATCAAAGCAATATTTACATCGCCAACAATACCCGGCCCGCTTATCCAGAATGCAAATGCATCATTGATACTTCCTACAAACTCAAGATATTCATCGCTTCCAAAAACGTAGTCAAATCTTACAGTATCGTAATTGGGGATAATGTCTAATTCAAGAACACAAGCATCATATGTAGTTCCAACACCCGGCAACGCATTCAGGTCAGGGTCTCCGCTGGTGCCGTTATCATATCCTGTACTGCCAGAATTGTTAGGGCCTTCAGCATAAGTTGCCCGGCCTGTAGTGAGCACTATCCCACTGTCAATACCTAGGTTGCAATCAATACATTCAAATTTTCCGAAAGCTAAGGAAGGGCAATCAAGCGTTACGCTCACCAGCTCAATCCCTTCTCCTATAAGGGTTTCAGCAAGTTCTGTGTCTGTATATCCTGTAGTGACATCAAGCTGAGCAAATGCACTTGCTGTGCAAAATAGGCAAACGAAAATTGATGAAGAGATTTTCACTTTTGTTATTCAGTTCTTTACTCAGGGCTGCTAGGGTATAAATTTAAGGCAGAATTGGAAATTTTACCAAGCATTCCTTTTATTTTTACCCACCATGAAACTGAAGTTTTATATCTGTTTGGTCACACAATTAATAAGTATTCACTCATTCACTCAAATTGATACAATGAAAAAAGTAATTTTTACAGAGCATGCACCAAAGCCCATCGGGCCTTACTCACAGGCGATAGAAGCTAACGGGTTTGTCTATGTTTCAGGGCAAATTGCCATTGATCCTGTTACAAATCATATGATAAACGGCGATGTAAAAGCTGAAGCAGAACAAGTGATGAACAATTTAAAGGCTATTATTGAAGCTGCCGGTTGTGAGATGGGAGATGTTGTTAAGTGTACAATTTTTTTGCGGGATATGAAAGATTTTGCCCCTGTGAACCAGGTGTACGGAGCTTACTTTACAGAAAATCCGCCGGCCCGTGAAACTGTAGCGGTGCTTGACCTGCCTAAGAATGCCAAGGTGGAGATCAGTGCTGTGGTAATGAATCGTTAAGCTGATTGTTTTTTATTTCCTACTGAGTTAACAACATATATTCCTGCAAGTATGAACAACATACCAATGAAGTGATAACTTTTCAGTTTTTCTCCGTCAAATAATCCAACAAGAATAGCCACTACAGGAATAAGGTATGTTACAAGGCTTCCAAAGATGGGATCGGTTTTTTGAACCAGTGCGTAATATCCAATGCCTGCTACTACTGTTCCGAAAACAGATAAAGCAACGATGCTGAAAAAACTCAACTGAAATGTGTCAATATTTGTGCGGCTCAAAAAATCTGTGCTGAAAAGGTAGATGATGGCAGGAATGCCAATGAACATAAAGCCAACTGCTCCAAGTGCAAGCGGGTGTGCGGTTTGTAAATAGCGTTTCACAATGTTTGCACTGGCAGCATAACTCATAGTAGCAACAAATACAGGAATAGCATACAACAAATTACTTTGCCCACTTTCTGTTTCATCAAATATTACCAGGATAATGGCTCCAATTAAAGCAATAAATAAACCGGGCAATTTATTTTTTTCAAACTTTAGATTGAACAACACTACACCTAAAAGAAAAGTGAACACAGGCGTAAGTGAATTCAAAACACCGGTAATACCACTTTCAATATGTGTCTGCGAATATGTGAAACAAAACGCCGGCAATCCGCTGCCGAAAAAACCTACCATGCAGTAATAGGGTATTTCTTTACGTTTAATGTTTTTCAGATAAATGATAATGAGCGGCAAAGTGGCAATGAAAGAAACTGAAATACGCAGAGCAGCCACTTCATCCCATGTAAACGTTTTCAGTCCATTCTTCATGAAATAAAATGAAAAGCCCCAGATGATGGAAAGGATAAGGAGAGCAAGCCAATTTTGTGAAGAATAATTTTTCATTTCAATTCAGCATCTTCCAGATCATATCTTTCAGTTGAAGTAAATTCTCCCCGGTATGGGATGAAATAAAAATGTGTGGGATTTTTTTAGGCAATTCTTTTGTAAGCATTTTTTCCAGTTCATCATCAATCAGGTCGCTTTTTGTAATGGCAAGTATCTTTTCCTTTTTCAATAAATCTTTGTTAAAGAGTTTTAATTCATTCAGCAAAATTTTATATTCACCGGCAATATCTTTTGCATCAGCAGGAATCATAAACAATAACAATGAATTTCTTTCAATATGCCTGAGAAACCGCAGCCCCAGGCCTTTACCTTCGCTAGCGCCTTCAATAATTCCGGGAATATCTGCCATGATAAAAGAACGGTTATTCCTATAAGGCACAATGCCCAGGTTAGGAACTAAGGTTGTAAAAGGATAATCTGCTATTTCAGGTTTTGCAGCAGAAATTTTTGAAAGCAAGGTTGACTTTCCAGCATTGGGAAAACCGACGAGGCCAACATCTGCTAAGACCTTGAGTTCAAGCACAGTCCATTGTTCTATGCCTTCTTCTCCGGGCTGTGCAAAGCGAGGCGTTTGCCTTGTCGGGGATTTAAAATGGTTGTTTCCTTGTCCACCTCTTCCACCAGAATATAAAACATATTCCTGTCCGTGTTCAATAATCTCGACTAACTTTTCTTCAGTTTCAGGATTCTTTGCAACAGTACCAAGCGGCACTTCTATAATTTTATCATCGCCTTGTTTGCCGCTGCGTAACTGGCCCATGCCGTTTTGCCCATTACCTGCATAAACATGTTTTTGATACTTGAGATGCAGGAGTGTCCAAAGTTGCGCATTTCCTTTTAAGATGATGTGACCGCCCCTGCCCCCATCGCCACCGTCGGGTCCACCTTTAATGGTTTTTTTGTCCCGGTGAAAATGTACAGAGCCAGCTCCGCCTTTTCCGCTGCGGAACAAAATTTTTACATAATCAACAAAGTTTTGTTTTTCCATTTAGTAATAGCCAATTTGGCAAGGAAAGCAAGGAAGAATTTATTTTATAGAATCAATACTATTTTTCAGAGCATCAAAAATTTCATTTATACTTCCAACACCTTCAATTTCCTGTACAAGTTTTTTTTGCGCATAATAATTTGCAACGGGCTCTGTTTTAGTTCTGTATTCCATCACCCTTTTTTTGATGGTAACTTCATCCTGATCGTCTGTTCTGCCACTGGCTTTCCCCCGCTCAAGAATCCTTTTTGTAAGTTCTTCCTCATCTACTACAAGGCTTAAAACAGTTTTAATTCCTGAATTTTTTTCTGCCAGTAAATTATCTAATGCTTCGGCCTGTGCAACTGTTCTTGGGAAACCATCGAATATAATTCCTGCTTTGTTTTTTTCTTTTGCTTCATCCACAGTGCCACCTATCATGCCTATTACTACTTCATCAGGTACTAGCTGCCCGGCATCCATGAATTTTTTTGCCTGCATACCCAGTTCAGTTTCATTTTTAATTTCTGCCCTCAAAAGGTCACCTGTGGAGATGTGCAACAGGTTAAAATGTTCTTTCAGCATAGCGGCTTGTGTGCCTTTACCGCTGCCCGGTGGGCCGAAAATGATGAGGTTGATCATAAATTATAACTGATTTTCAGGAGGGCAAATGTAAGGAGAAAATAACAGGCTTTAGTTAGACCTCAATATATAGATCTTATCATCTGTTTTATCTGCATTTCCCCTTCCATCTCTGTTTGAAGAACAAAATAGTAAGCTACCATTGGGAGTAATTATAATATTTCGCAACCTGCCGAGTGAATCTGTAAACAGATCATTCTGTGTATTGTTTTTCTCTAAATTAAATTCTATCAACCTTTCTCCCCGCAAACAAGCCATGTATAATTTCCCATTTTGTATAGCTATCCCACCTGGCGCCCAGGTATCATTACCTGAATGAGAAAGCGGGAGTATTGTTCCTTCTTTTTTCGAGTTTCCGATCACAAAAGGCCATCCGTAGTTACCAGCTTTTTCAATTTTATTCAACTCATCATGACAACACCAACCGTTCAACTCTCCGCTGGGGCCATGTTCGCTGGCGTACATCGTTCCGTTTTTATCCCAACAAATGCCTTGAACATTCCTGTGCCCGTAACTATAAATCAGATTTCCAAACGGATTATCAGCAGGCGCATTTCCTTCTTTATCCATCTTCAAAATTTTTCCTGCATAACTTTTCAAGTCTTGCGAAGATTCAGGATCTCTTGCATCACCGGTGCCGGCGTATAAATATCCATCAGGCCCGAAACACAATATGCCGCCATCATGAAACCATGCATGCGGGATACTGTCAACTAGTATTTTATCTTCTGTAAGAAGATCATTTTCCAATTTTAATCGTACAACCCGGTTCCCTGTACCGATTGTTTCATAAATAAAAACGAATTTTGAGTTTGTAAAATCAGGGTCAACCGCAAGCCCGAGCAAACCTCCTTCTGCCCGGTCTCTTATATCCCTTTCGCCCACTTTCTTGAGTTCTTTTGTTTGTAAGTTCAGAATACTAATGTATCCGTTTCGCTCAGAAAATATCAACCTTCCATCAGGAAGGAAACTGATGCCCCAGGGTACTACAAGATTTTCTGCAAGAATTTCAACTTCATTTTCCGCTGGTGTAGAACTGCTCTGAGAATTATTTTGCTGCGATGAGTTGGAATTAGCACAGGCAAACAAAAAGGATATGATAAAAAAATAAACCGTCATATTTTTACTGTTCATATTGAAAGATACGCAAATGATTTTATTCCCCTATTTTTAAGCAAATTTTAACAATGATCGGCCGGGTGATTTTATTTTGTTTTTGTGTAACATGTTTTGCTTCCTGCAAATATGAGAACATTGAAGTGTATGAGTTGGCCAAACAAACAGAGAAGGTGCAGGTTGTGTTCACCAGCAAGCCTGAAGCTTACGAGGAGATAACATCTAAGAAAAAGATCAGGCAGTTTGCAAATTACATATCCATGGAGGATACCCCGGTGTTTCATTGCGGTTATGACGGATACCTTTTATTCTTTACTGAAAACGGCAGTGTGCGTATGGAGTTTAACCTTCAGGAAGATTGCCGGCATATCTTGTATAACTACGCCGGCGCAACCCAAACGAAAAAAATAACGCCTGAAGGATTAGAATACCTGTTATCTGTTCAACCTAAATAACTGGCATGCCTGTATTTGACCCGAGGGAAAAAGATTTTCCATTATTGCCTTTCATCATAATTTCTAATATTTTTCCTCTAATTGGTGTTTTGTATTATGACATGAGTTTTTTTATGTTGTTTTATCTTTTTTGGTGGGAGACTGTGATCATGAGTATTTTTCAATGGCTCAAAATGAAAAAGGCTTCAAAGCAGGATGTACCAGACCCAAATTTTACAATCAATGGAAATCCTCTTAGCTATGAACAAGTGAACAACAAGAAATATATGCGCAGGATGTTTTTGATCGTTCGCACACTCATGCTCTTGTTCTATTTGTTATTTATTGTAGTATTTGTGGGGTTTTATATTCCAGCACAGAACTCTGATAATGAAGGCATGATTTCATCAGCGCAGGCAATAGTATTTGCTGATGGCTGGATGCGTATCAGTTTCCTCATTTTTCTACTGGTTCACGGAATAGATTACGTAAATTATATTGCAACAAAACAATATGAAGAAACAAGCCTCAGGCAGCTTGGGATGCCCTTTGACGGCCGTATAATTATCATTCATGTTGTAATAGTAGGGGGCACTTTCCTGAGCATGTTTGTTGGCGAAAAATTATTTCCGGGTAATCCGAAGGCAGGACAGGTAAGTATTGCGGCTTTATTTGTTGTGATGAAAATTATCCTCGATTTGTTTGCATTAAAAAGTAACAAAAGACGAACAGAAACTATTCTTACTACCTATAATTCACTTACCGGAAAACAGAAATAGTTATTCAAAAGAGTAACCTACGATTAACTGCTGACCTATTCTAATCTCGTTGCCCCCAAGCTGATTCCATTGTTGAATTTCCTCCACCTTCACATTGTATTTTTTTGACAAGGCATATAATGTTTCTTTTGCCTGCACTGTATGAAACACAGGCTTTGAAATGATTTCAATTTGTTTTGGCAGCGAAACCTCATCCTCTGAAACACTTACTGTATCTATATTTCCTGTTACTGCTTTTATGTCTTGTTCTGTAACTGGCACATCGGCTTCATCAACTTCTTCAATGATAATTATATCGTTCTTTTTTGAAGCGACATCTTGCAGCTTGTTCGCCTTTTGTGTTTTCGGCGGCTCTCTTCTTGTTCCTCTCAGGTATAATTTTTCACCTGTTACAGGTTCTTCACCTTGCGTAATTTTATTTCTTCTGTATAACTCCTGAAGCAAGATACCTTCATCCCTGCTGATGCTTGCCATTGTTTCGCCTTGTTTTACCTCATGGAATTTTGTGCTGCCTTTTTTGCGCTTGGGTTGCAGGTAGAAATTTCTACCAGCCTCAATATCTTCTCCGGGTTTCAGGTCATTATATTTTAACAAGTTTGAAACTTTTATTTGATGTTCTTTTGCAATTGATTCAGGGGTATCATTTTCTCCGGTAATAACAGTGGGAATGCGGTTGAAATAAAAAACTTTCTCTTTGTAGCCATTCCAACTGAAATACTGATCATCAGTTTCAGGTTCTGTATCAGTTTTATTCTTTGATGATTTCTTCTCTCCTTTCTTCTTTTTTGATTCTGCATACTGCCCATTATCATACTGATGCAGTTCATATTTTTCTATCAGGTCAATAAGAAGTTCAGCATACTTAGGGTTAGTGGCATAACCTGCAGATTTTAAACCCTTCGCCCAGCCTTTGTAGTCAGTGATATCGAGCTCGAATAATTCGGAATATCTATTACTGTTTGTTAAAAATTCTGAATGATCTTTATAGGAGTCCTCCGCATTCTTATACTTCCTGAAGCATTCATCTTTTGCATCATCATCATAATACACTTTGTCCCCTTTCCAATCACTATGACATTTAATTCCGAAGTGATTATTGCTTTTTGCAGCTAACTCACTTAAACCTGCGCCGCTTTCTAAAATACCCTGCGCAAGTGTGATACTTGCAGGAATCTTATAATCCTGCATTTGCGAAATAGCGATCCACTTGTAAGTATCTATGTAGTTGAGCACTGCTTCGCTTTGACCGCTTGCAAAAGCAGGAACGGCCGGCCAAACAAAAAACAGGAAGTGTAAATATCTGCGCATGATGTGCAAGATTGTGTTGCTTGCCTATCAAAATTATGCCTAATAACGGCTGTACCAGCCGATATAGTATACACAAATCTGTGCCTTATCTAATTTTTCGGGCAATGGAAATGCCGTCCCGTATGCTTATTATCACATTTTCTACCCTGTTGTCAACAAGAATTTTTTTGTTGTAGTTGTCAATTGCTGTAGTGTCCTTGTCTTTTTTTTCATCCGTTACTTTGCCATCCCAAAGAACATTGTCAGCAAGTATCCATCCGCCGGGTTTCACTTTATCAATTACAGCATCAAAATAATTGCTATAGTTTATTTTGTCAGCATCAATAAAAACAAGATCAAAAGCTGCATCCAACGTAGGAATGATTTCTAATGCTTTCCCGATTCTTATGTTAAAAACATGTTCAAGGTTTTCAGCAGCAACATATTTTTTCACCATCGGTGTGAGTTCTTCATTCACATCAATAGTAATTAACCTACCACCGGCTTTTAACCCTTTTGCAAGGCAAATACCACTGTAGCCGGTATAGGTGCCTATTTCAAGGATCATTTCGGGCTGTATCATAGCTGAAACAAATTCCAGGAATTTTCCCTGAACATGCCCGCTGAGCATTTGGGGCATCTGTGCTTTCAGGTGGGTTTCCCTATTGAGTAGTTGTAGAGTTTTGTTTTCAGGAGATGTATGTTGCTCAATATATTTTTCAATTGATGCTTGTAATAAACCAATCATATATTATATTTTACTTTCAGGTGATGTTTAACCTTATTAAACGAATAATTTTGTATAAAAATAGAAACAATGAAAAAAATAACTACCCTCATTGCTGTTGTGGTTTGTTTATTACACACCCGGGCACAATCAAATTACAACCTTGATTTGCTTGGTGAATTAGATTATGGAGGCAGTGATTTCGAATTGCTGAGTGGCATTTGGGGTTATACTGACGATGATGGAAGTGAGTATGCCTTAGTGACCTACTACCAGGGACTCTCAATTGTTGATCTGCAAGATCCGGCAAATCCTGAAGAGCTTTTTTTTGTGCAATGGGCTGAAGGTATCTGGCATGAAGCACAGGTTTGGGATCATTATGCTTACATCAGCAGTGAATCTGCCAAAGGGGTATTGATCGTTAACCTTGAAAACCTGCCGTTAAGCATTGACACTACCAGTTATCATGGGCCCGACTCCGTACAACTTATCTCTGCACATACTCTCTGGATAGATGAAAAAGGGTATTGTTATTTAAATGGCTATAGTACTGCTAGTGACTTTGGCGGCGCTTATGTGATCGACGTTGCAACTAATCCCTGGAACCCGGTTTACATCGGAAAGTTCAGCGATTTTTATTTCCATGATTCTTTTACAAGAAATGATACACTTTGGGCTGCTCAAATGTTTGATGGCTCTGTAGCTATGTATGATGTAGCTGACAGGACAAATTTTGTACTACTCGGTGTAACCAATACCCCTGCATTTTTTACACATAATGTTTGGCCTTCAGATGACGGGAAATACGCATTTACTACCGATGAGACTATGGATGGGTTCACTTGCTCTTATGATATGAGCAACCCGACTGACATGATCTTACTTGACACTTACAAACACGGGGCACAGGATTCAACCATTGTGCATAATGTGTTTTACAAAGACGGGTTTCTTATAAATGCACATTACACTGAAGGTGTTACTATTGTTGATGTACATAAACCTGATAACATGATAGAAACTGCCTTCTATGATACATACCCTTTTGGGCCTGAGAACATATTTGCAGGAGTTTGGGGGGCATATCCTTACTTCCAGTCAGGGTTGATGGTAGTATCTGACAGGAACGAAGGGCTGAAAGTTTTTCAGCCGGAATACATCCGTGCATGTTACCTGGAAGGTACTGTGCAAGATGAAGTCACCTTTGAAAATATCGTTAATGCTGAAGTAAAAATTTTGTCAACAAATGCAGCAGATATGACAAATTTCCTTGGCGCTTTTAAAACGGGATTTCATGCATCAGGTTTGTATGAAGTAGAAGTAAACGCAGAAGGATGTGAAACAAAAATTTACGAAAGCATAGAACTTATCAATGCCGAAACCTACATACTTGAAGCAAAACTTGACTGTGGCTCTGTGGCGGTAGACCCTGAACAAACAAGCGAAATGTTTTCGGTTTTTTATGATGCTACGAATAATCTGATAAGGGTCCAAATTCAGCCCGGTGCCATAAATATTGATGGTTTCAAAATATTTGAAACTAATGGAAGGTTAATTGATCAATATCATGAAACAGCCCTGTCAAACGAACTGATCATACCTAACATATACCCGGGCGGAGCATATATTATTCAAATCCTCTGCAATACCGGCGTTTATACGGAGAAAATAATTTTGTATTGATTAAAAAAACAGGTCAGTGAAGAGCATAATGCCGTTGAATTTAATTTTCTTTGTGCAGGCATGCGTTTCATTCCTGTTTATTTGAGTATTTTTTTCATGCATAATGCATATGCACAGTTGTTACCTTCTTACGGCGACAGCCGAACAGCTACAACAGGATGGCAATTTCTGAAAATAAATCCTGATGCACATGCTGCAGGGTTGAGCGAAAGTTATCTTGCTTCAGTAAAGGATGTAGGGGCGCTATATTGGAATCCTGCAGGGCTTACGAGGCTGGATTCAAATAAAATTCATTTTACAGTTTCACATACTGACTACGTTGCGGGAACAAATGCTGAGTTTGCAGGATTTGTTTACAGGCTCGGAGATAATACGTTAATTGGAGCAAGTGTTCAATATTTTGATTCGGGAGTGATGGATGTTACTACAGAATTTCTCCCGAAAGGAACAGGGCAAACTTTCAGGGCAACGGATGTGGGAATTGGTTTATCACTTGCAAGGGAATTAACTGAACAGTTCAGTTTCGGAGTCACTGCAAAATATGTGAGAGAAAATCTTGCATCAGTTCATAATCAAAACATGGTTTTTGATTTTGGGTTTCAGTATAATATTGGCATGGCAAACACAAGATTTGCTGTCGGCTTGCAAAGCTTTGGCTTTAACACAACCCCCTCCGGGCAGATAGAAACGACGTTACTCAGTGGCGATACTTTGCTCACTGATTTCACGGAAATTGCCGTGCCCACAGTGTTCCGGTTAGGGTTTGCATGGGACGCTGTAAAAAATGAAAGAAATGTTTTAACAGCTGCAGCGCAACTGAATCACCCGACTGACAACAATGAATCTTACAGCCTTGGCGTAGAGTACGGCTGGAATGAAATATTTTTTGCAAGAACAGGTTATACTTTTGCAACAGACATCGCATCGTTTCCATCACTGGGTTTTGGGCTGCAGTTAAAAAAGCATTTCGGAACAGTGAAACTGGACTACGGATTTAATTATCAAAATTCTTTGGGAGTAATTAATAGAATAGGGTTTGCCGCAACTTTGTAAAAATGGTTAAAACGATTAAAATATTTTTCATCATCTGTACATTTGCTTTTTTAAGCAGTTGTGATTTTCTTTTCGGAAGCAGAGAGGATGAAACTGTTGATGAAATTTTTGAAGAGGGCGCCATTGATCCCAACCTTGTTCCATCAGAAGTTGGATATGTTCCTATTCTTCCTTTCTGGGAAAATTTTTCAAACCCGACAGATATTTTTTGCGGGTATGATGAAATGATTTATGTTATTGACGATAACGGATTACAAGTATTAGATCAAACCGGAACGATTCAAAACACAATCTTTATCCCCGGCGCAACAGATATTACACAGGACAGGCGCCTGTATACTTATGTTGCCGGTAGAATTGATTTTGATGTCGACGGTAACGGAACAATTGAAAATGTTGCAGCAGTGTATCAACTCACAGGTACTACAACAGGCAATGTTGCATTCCTTGATACTCTTATACATCCTTACTGCGATGTTTCCAGGGCAATTACATCTTTCAGAGGGGCTGATGATGAAGCTGTAGAGTTTACCGGTATCGCAACACTTGCGAACAACACATTATATATTTCGAGGAAAGGACCGAGAAATGATCTTGCGGGAATTTCAAGAACCGATAACAACATTCTATTTTTTGATGCAGATGGAAATAACATTGGTTATGCAAACGGGCTTTCCCCAACAACAAGCAATTTAAAAAGCGCCTGGGATATTTCTTCCATCGCAACATTCGCTGCGCCGCCGCAATCCCTTTCAGGCATTTCAAACTCTGCTGAATTCCTTATTACTCTTACTAATGAAAATGCAGAATATCAATGCCTTTGGATCACTCAAACCATTGACCCGGAAGCCGGCACCAGCTATGGAGAAAATGCCTTTCTCACAGTATTTGATTATACAAAAGCTGACAGGTTTTTATACGAACCCAACAGGTTTGTGAACCCGGCAGATGTTTATGTAGCGCCAGATTTCACAGGTTACATTTTTGTTGTTGATAAAGGAACAGATTCATTATATCAGTTCACAAGAAAAGGTTATGAGGGCGTAAATCAACCCGCAGGCTCATCTTCAACAAAACAAATACTTGCAAGTTTCGGCGGCGAGGGCAGTGGCCCATTTAATTTTATAGATCCATCCGGCATCGCATACCTGAGAGAAACAGTGTATGTAGTTGACAAAGGCAATGGTCGGATTTGCAGGTATAAACTAAGTACGGATATTGAATGACTTTGTTTGAACAGGTTTATGTTAAATATTGGGCAAAATAACACATTAACAATTCTTCGCATCACAAGTGTAGGTATGTATCTCAGTGATGATGAAAAGAATGAAGTACTTCTTCCCAATAAATATATCATACCCGAATTTAAAGTTGGTGGCGAAGCTGAAGTTTTTATTTATAAAGATTCAGAAGAAAGAGTAATTGCTACTACGCTTGAACCTTTTATTAAATTGAATGAATTTGCATTTTTACAGGTGAAGGAGT
>JBJXHH010000034.1:0-19947 GCA_046160675.1 Chitinophagales bacterium | reverse complement strand
GCATCAAACGGGCAAATACCTTCGGAGAAATTACATGAATACATTATCATGGGCGAGCTTTCACTGGATGGAACTGTGCTTCCTATCAAAGGCGCATTGCCCATCTCTATCCAGGCGAGGAAGGAAGGGTTTAAAGGTTTCATCCTGCCAAAACAAAATGCAAGAGAAGCAGGTATTGTGAGCGACCTGAAAATTTACGGAGTAGAAAACCTGAAACAGGTGGTTGAGTTTTTTAATGAAGGAACGGAGTTGGAGGAAACAGTAGTAAATACACGGGAAGAATTTTTTAATAACCTGAGTCAAAGCCCTGTAGATTTCAGTGATGTAAAAGGGCAGGAAAACATAAAACGTTCGCTGGAAATAGCAGCAGCGGGTGGACATAATGCAATACTTATAGGCCCTCCCGGCGCCGGAAAAACCATGCTGGCAAAACGATTGCCCACAATCCTTCCTCCGCTCACATTGCATGAAGCTTTGGAAACCACCAAGATACATTCCGTTGCCGGCAAACTCCCGGTGGATTCGTCTCTACTGTACCTGCGCCCTTTTCGATCCCCTCATCACACAATAAGTGATGTAGCGCTGGTGGGAGGAGGAAATAATCCGCAGCCGGGAGAGATCTCACTTGCACACAACGGCGTTTTGTTTTTAGATGAATTGCCGGAGTTTAAAAGAACTGTGTTGGAAGTTTTGCGCCAGCCCATGGAAGAACGAAGGGTTACGATTTCCCGAGCGAAATTTTCTGTGGAATATCCGGCAAATTTTATGTTGATTGCCAGTATGAATCCCTGCCCCTGCGGGTATTACAATCACCCGGAAAAGGAATGTGTGTGTGCTCCCGGAGTTGTGCAGAAATATCTGAACAAAATTTCCGGCCCCTTACTCGACAGGATTGATTTACATGTAGAGGTAACTCCCGTTCCGGTAAAAGATCTTTCTGCGATAGAACATTCTGAAAAAAGCGAAATAATAAGAGAACGGGTAATGAAAGCCCGGGAACTACAGGAAAACCGCTTTACCGCCATTAATGTGCAAATGCAGCAGCAGGCGAATTTTGGAATTTATTGCAACGCTATGATGCCCAGCAAACTGGTGAAAGATATTTGTGTTATAAACGCAGCAGGGCAAAATTTATTAACCCGTGCAATGGAAAAACTTGGGCTCAGCGCCCGTGCATACGACAGGATACTCAAGGTTTCCAGAACTATTGCAGACCTTGCAGGCAGCGAAACAATTCTTGCCGAACATCTTGCTGAAGCGATTCAATATCGCAGCCTTGACAGGGAAACCTGGGCAGGGTAAAGTTCCTGTTTGAGGAGGTAACGCAACTTGTTTTTTGATAAATTTTTGAAGTTCTCATTTTCATGTTCCCTTCCCTTCCTCTGGTTTGAATTCCTTTCATACAATAAAATATCCCGCTTTTGAGTTTAATGCTGAAAAAATATCTTGGTACAATAAATGTAACACCTCTACTTCAGAAAATTTCCGGGATATGTCAGTTCAGCAGGTTTTTCAAAAACATCTTTTGTTTTTTATTCTGTTTGTTTGCGTCACTAACTCAGTGCATGCAGAAACCATTGAAAGAAGTTACGCATGGAAGTTTGAGGAAAAAAACTATTCTCACAATTTCAAATTTTCTACTTCCACTTATAATTATTATAAAAAAATAAAACGCAGGTATGATGATTTTACCTATTACATGCATGAGTCATCCTCCTACGAAGTAGTAGCCACTGTTGCAAACACCTTAAAAAATATAGCACAGAAAGAACGCCTCTCAGATTTTGAAACCGTAGAGTTTATCAGCGCATTTGTGCAGTACATGAATTATAAAGACGATGGGCAATATGAATATCCAAGGTTTCCGGTAGAAACCCTGGTGGAGATGGCCGGAGATTGTGAGGATACTGCTATTCTGCTTGCAAGTATCCTGCAATACCTCGGTTATAAAACAGTTTTAATTTCTCCCAAGGGGCACATGGGGGTGGGCATTGCGGTAAAAGAGAATGTGGAAGGTAATGCCTTCCCTTACAGCTCAAGTAACTTTTACTACATAGAAACTACCAGTGCCGGCTGGGGGGTGGGTGATTATCCTGAACACTTGAGTGCTGAGGCCACTATTTATGACCCCGGGCAAAAATTGAATGCAAGAGAGGTTTCTACAACAGGGAACTATTACGCTTCTGCTGAAAACAAGACAACCAATCAACAAGAGAGTAAAACACAAACCCGTCCTTCAAATTATGAAACCGGCACAACCTCAGAAGAAAAAAATACGAAGCCCGCCGCATCATCATACACTTATTCAAAATCTGCAGACAATAAAAATTCTTACACAATTGAAGAAGATGTAATCATTATAAATGGAGAACGGGAAACAATGATTACAAAAGGAACAAGTAAAGGAGACGAATTAGAAGTAACAGCTACATCAAAATAAATGCAGCTATTCCCGGTCGCAACCTGATTTATTTACAGTTACAATATATCCGAGGTCTTCAAAACTTTGAATTTCCCCTTCTACGAAACTTTCAAAGCCCAGTTCATAATTATCTACTGTTGTGCCGTTGCCACAATATTCTTCAGGCCCGCCCTGATTTTGGTTTCCTTCATCAAGTATCAACCCCTCACCATCATATAAAACATAATCAAAATCATAATCGCAGGATGTACAGTTTTGGCATCCTGTAAGAACCAATACTGTAAAACAGGAAACAGCGAATAATAATTGCTTTATCATAGTATTAAATTTTAAGCTTACAAAATTCAAAATAATCTGTAAAAACAACGTTCCCTATAGGGCATTATTTTATATTGAAGATAGGAGATTTATGAAAACCTTTAAATGCCCTGCTTTAAATTTCACTAAACATTTAACATAACCGGCATTACAAGCATCAACAAATCTTCCCCTTCATCGTTTTCTGTTGGTAAAAGTAAGCCGGCCCTGGAAGGAGTGGAGAGTTCAAGTTTCACTTCCTCATTGTCCATGGCATTAAGCATCTCCAATAAAAACTTTGCATTAAAACCAATCTCCATGTTAGCGCCTTTATACTGGCAATCAAGTTGTTCATTTGCCTCGTTGCTGAAATCAAGATCCTGCGCCTGTACATGCAGTTGGTTTCCGTTTATTTTCATGATCACCTGGTTTGTGGTTTTATTGCTGAAGATCATTACTCTGCGTAAAGTGTTAAGTATATCTGCCCGGTTTACATGCAGGTGATTCGGGTTTTCAGTCGGAATAACAGCATTATAGTCAGGATATTTTGCATCAATTAACCTGCAGATCAGTTTCACATTATTGAAACTGAAAAATGCATTGCTGCTGTTAAATGAAATACTCACTTGTGTTTCTTCAGAAGGCAAAATGGATTTAAGGAGTGTTAATGCTTTTTTAGGAACAATAAATGAGTTTGAAGCACCGGGTTTTACATCAGTTCTTTTATACCTCACCAATTTATGTGCATCGGTTGCTACAAAAGTGATTCCTTCATTATTCAACTGAAAATATACACCCGTCATTTGCGGACGCAGTTCATCATTGCTCACGGCAAAAATTGTTTTATTTACTGCTTTCTGCAACACCCCCGTACTCATGTTGAGTTCACTCACATTGTCAGGAACAGGTATCCTTGGAAAATCGCCCCCTGCTTCCCCGTTCAATTTATATTTTCCCCGGTCAGTAGTTATTTCTACTGAATAACTTTCATCTTCATCATCAATAGAAACTGTAAGCGGCTGTTCGGGTAAAGTTTTTAAATAATCAACTAAAATTCTGGCAGGTATAGCAACTTTGCCGCTTGCTTTGCTTTCAATCTCCATCTGCACAGTGATGGAAGTTTCAAGGTCAGTTCCAGAAATAGTAAGTTTGTTTTTTTCAATAACAAATAAAAAATCTTCCATAATCGGCAGCACTGTATTTGTGCTTATTACTCCATTTACTAACTGGAGATTACGCAACAGGGAGGTGGTGCTTACAATAAATTTCATACCCGGCTAATTTTACGTTTAAGTGAGCAAAGGTAAACATTGAAAACAATATCCTTTTCAACAGTTGGTGGATTTCAGGCTATCTTTACGGGTATGCAAAAGTACCCGGCGATAATTTTCTTCCTCAGCCTGCAAATGCTTGCACAGCCTGCGTTTACGCAGAGCACACAGCCCCCTTTTTCTATCGAGTTAGAAGAAATAACTTTTGAAGACTGGCCGGGTTTGCATTCTTTCGCCTATGGTGCCTGGAATGGAAGATGGATGATTTTATGCGGAAGAAAAGACGGGATGCATGCAATTTCTACGGGCGATCCTTTTCCTCCAACAGAAGCAAATCATTTTATCTGGCTCTTAGATCCATTAACAGGAGAGCAGTGGAGTAAAAGCATTTATACTTTGCCACTTGATATTGCAAATCAACTACAGGGAACTAACCCGCAATATGTACAGCGGGGCAAATATTTATATATCACCGGGGGTTATGGAAAAGATACTGTGAGTGGAGATAAAATCACATATCCCTCCCTCCTTGCCATTGATCTTGATATGCTTGATGATATTTTAATTTCTGATGAAGATGCTACTCCTGCTTTCAGAAAATTAGAGGATTCCCTCTTCATGGTTTGCGGCGGAGAAATGGAAATACTGGATGATAAAATCTATCTTCTCGGCGGACATGTTTTCACCGGAGAGTACACAAAACCTGCATCACCTTCTTTTACGCAGGAGTATACAAATGCGCTGAGAAGGTTTTCATTGTATGATGATGGAACAACACTTTTACCGGAAGATATTGAAGTGTTAGAAGATAGTTTATTGTTTCACCGGAGGGACTTAAACTTTGAACCTGTAATGTTTGAAGGAGAAACTGAAAGACTTGCGGCCTATTCTGGTGTTTTTCAATATGATTCTGATATTCCCTGGCTGAGCAATATTTATTTTAACACGGATGGAACCTATGAAGAAGATACTTCCTTCATGCACAGGATTCATAACTATACTTGCCCGGTAATGAATGTGTTCGATTCCGTTACAAATACTTTTTATGCAACTTTTTTCGGCGGCATCAGCCAGTATTATTTTGATGAACTTTCAGGCACAGTGGAGGAAAGCCTGAATATTCCTTTTATAAATGACATCACAACTTTTGTGAGATATGCCGATGGTAGCTGTGAACAGGTTAGCGATTCACTGCATTTCGATGCCCTGCTTGGCAGTAATGCAATTTTTAAAGTGAATGATGAAATAACAAAGTACAATAACAATATCATAAAATTGCATGCGCTCAACGGAACGTACGATGCTGGGTTTATCTTCGGTGGCATATATGCTTTTATGCCCAACTTTACTCCCAGCCTCGCAAATAACAGGCTTTTTAAAGTAAAAATTATCTATGAGCCGCCGGTTCCGGAACAGGTTGAAGACTTGTTAGATTTTATATCAGTTTTTCCAAACCCTGCCTCACATATTGTTGAAATTAAGAATCATTCTGCTCAAGTCATTCAAAAAATTTCGATAAGGAATGTGATGGGCGAAATACTGATGGAGGAACAAACACAAATTGGCTATTTAGAACATAAAATTATTCATCTTGAAAATTATGTATCGGGATATTACTTCCTGTTTTGCAGTACAGGACAAGGAACGGCAATAAAAGAAATTATAGTTGAATAAACGAGGTTAATCTATTTTCAGGTTTTCAAGCATGGCCTCAGTTAGTACATTTTTATTTGAAGGGCGTTGCTGATAAAAGTATCTCGGGCCTATAAAGAGTTTCCCAAAAACAAAATTTTGAATAACGGCAAGGTCAGTTTCATTGTTCATCAGCCCGTAAAATTTATCAAGATCAAAATTGATAGTATCTCCTTCATACGTAAACTGCATTTTTGTGCGATATGAAACCGGCCTGTAGTAAATTTTAATACTGCTGCTTTTCCCGGATGTTTCTTTTGTTGTCATGATACAAACAGGTTCAGCATTTTTTAATGAGTCCAGTTTATATTTATCCATCACAAAATTTTCGCAGTTCAGATTATTAAATTGTGAAGCGAAATGTTTCGTAAGTTCGGGATTGTAGCCTTTCCAGTTTTGAAGTGCAAAACTGTTATCTTCCATTTTCACAATTGTGAAAGAAGAGTCGGGCATTTTTGGATACCGCACAGAAATCTCTGCAAGCGTATTTAAGTCATTTCTGAAAACACTCCTGCTTTTCCAGTCTAATATTTCAGTGGTATACCTGGTAGAAATGATCCCGTCATAACCTGGAATCACAACTATAAAAGGGATATCGCTTTCTTCCATCAATGCAAAGTTTCCTTTGTAATCCCTGTTTGGATTGCCGATAAAATATGTTTTTATTTTTGTGCCCTGCCGGTCATAAATCTCCACTTTGGTGTTTTCGGCAGACATAGTTTTTACTACCATCTCCATCATACTTTTAGCCACAGGGATATCAGCTCTTATTTGTGCTATTGTTCTCAGCAGTGTGCTCACTGATTCAGGCCTGGCGGGGGTTTCGCCATTCACCATCCACCCGGTTTCCTCCCTTGTAAGTGTGATAGTTTCTCCTTTCATGTCGGCAAGAAAAATTTTTCCGATCGAGTTTGTATCTGTAACTGCAAAAGCTTTGTCGCTTTCTTTATAACTGCCTTCTTTTTTATTGGATGTAATAAAATACACTGTTGCTGTAAGAGCCAACACAATCAAAAAATAAAGAATGTTTCTTTTCATGCGGATGTGTATTTTCTCGTGCGGATATAATTATAAACGCCGCTGAACAAATAAATGAGCAGGATTGGCGCTGCAATATTGATGAGTTGCCATTGCATGCGGTTATCATTTGCGGCAGCTTCACTGATAGGACGCATTTTAATTTCTTTTGCCCGGGTTTCCATCATACCTGAATTATCGCAGAGGTATTCAATACAGTTCATAAGAAAATCTTTGTTACCGAAAATGTATTGTTCAACATTGTTTGCACCCAGCGGGTATATCTTTCCTTCGGCATCTACATAATTCCGTATTATGTCTCCATCGCCAATCACTATTTGTTTAGCAGCATCACTTTTTTGTTTATAGGCGCCATTGCCGATGCCTTGTTTTATGAAAGCATTTGCTGTTTGAATCCTTCCGGTAAAGGCAGATGGAAACTCCCCTTCCAGTAAAACAGCAACCGGAAGGTTCGGCTTGTTGAATTGTTCATCAGTAGGTAAATATTGTACAACATTATAACTCACCCTGGATGGGCTCATAATAAACCTGCTCAGGTTACTGCTACTCATCAGTACGGTTTTTTCAACGCCCGGCACTTGTGTTGTATCCACTGAGCTTGCAAATTTTCCTTCTACTGCATCCACATTCTTTACTATCGGATGTTTCGTATTGAAGTTTGTGAATACAGGGTTGTATATCCAGGGACGATCAGAAAAAGTATTTCCGTAAGGCACTTTTATTCTTGAAGACTGCTTGTCCTGGATGAGATTTGTGTTCACCCTTGCGCCGTACTGTATAAGCTGATCCATGATGTTCAGATCATAATCAGTACTCATAAATTCCCCGCCGTTGCGCAGGCTGTCAAATTCAGCTATCACAGGATCAATAAGCCAGAGCACAGAACCGCCATACATGATATATTGATCAATCTTAAATTTATCTGCATCACTGAAAGCAGACCTCGGCTTGGCTATTACAATTGTTTTGAAAGTGGTGTCAATAAATGTAGATTGTGGGAGGTCAATAAAGTTCAACTCATACAATTCAAAAAGTGAAATGGATATATCCCTGATCTGCAGTGTATCCAACTCATTATGCCCGAAGATAAAACCCACTTTTGGTTTTTTATCATCTGTTAGAAGACGGATGCTTTTCGTAAATTTATATTCCAGCAAAGAAATAGCAATGCTTGGATCGTACGCAGGAGTGAGGGGTTGCAGTTGATCCAATAACAAAAAACTCATTGCACGGTCATGATAAATAACTGTTGCATAAGGAAACAAAAATGATCTTGACTGCTGTTCTTTCTGCGACTCACCAAATGGAACAGTATATACACCTTCGCTTTCCAATTCTTTTATATAGTTACCCAGGTTCTTTTCATCTGCCTGTTCAAATGGGTTAATTACCTGGTATTGGATGTTTTCTTTCCCATAGTTCCTGAATTGTTTAATGAGTTCAAGTGTGGATTGCTGAAGTTTTTCCATGTTAGGGGTAAGATCACCATCAAGATATATTTTTACAAACACAATGTCATCCGTGTTTTCGAGTAGCTCTTTTGTTGGGTCGCTGAGGGAATATCTTTTTTCCTCAGTAAGATCAATCCTGTAAAAGAAAGCGGATAATAAAATATTTATCAATACAACAATACTCACAAGCAGCAGCAATTGTAAGATCGCCCTGCGTTTGTTTTTGTTGTATTGTTGATTTACACTCATTGCTTATAAATTCTTATTACCATTTCCTGCTGCCTAAACTCGTTCTGGTCATCAATAAAAAAACAGTTATAAAACTCAGAAAATAAAATACATCCCTCACATCAATATACCCTTTGCTGATGTTCTGGTAATGTTGGTTGATACTTAATGCATTAAAATACTTGTCGGCATTACCTACAAATGCAGGTATCTGAGCAATGGCATCAAACCCGTAATGGAAAAAGAAACAGGTAAACATGCCGAGGATAAAAGCTACTATCTGGTTACTGCTGACAGAAGAGGTGAATATTGCTATTGCAACAAATGTACATCCCGTGAGTAACAGCCCAATGTAAGAACCTATCATGCCCCCGGTATCAACATTGCCTTTCGGTGAGGCTATTTCCCTTACGGTTATATAATATAATAGTGTGGGAAGTATAGAGAACAGCACGAGCAAACAAGCTGCAAAATATTTCCCGAGAATAATTTGCATGTCAGTTACCGGCCGGGTGGCAAGGAATTCAATAGTGCCGCTGTTTTTTTCTTCAGCAAATGTGCGCATCGTAATAGCCGGAACCAGGAATAAGAAAATCCAGGGCGCCCAGGTAAAGAAGGTATCCAGCACGGCATAACCGCCGTCGAAAATATTTGTTTCGGGAAATATCCAGCTTATAAGCCCATTAGCCACCAAAAAAATAGTGATGGCTATGTAGCCGATAAGGGAACTGAAAAAAACATTGATCTCTTTCCTGAAGATAGCCGTCACATTGATAAAATTGGCTGCAAATTTATGAATCTGTAGCGAGTCTTATCAACGCAGTTATTATAGAATGATTGCATCGACACCCGATACTGGGTAAAACTTCTGTCAGGTATTGAGAATCCTTCTCTATTTATTTCTTTATCTCTGGTAACGTCACATTCAAAAGAAAACAGATTCGGGGAATCTGAATGACCCTACCTACTTTTATTTCCAGCTTTTCTGCCCAAAGTTTCCCGGCAGATAAGTTCCCACACTTCACACACAAGTACCCGCAAGGGCTTATGCCCTTGCCTTGTGACCCTACTTTCTGAAACTACCTCAATTAGTTTCTTAACCTAAATGTACTTGTATGAAAAAATCCGTATTCACATTACTTGTAATTTTCTTCTGTCTCTCCCTCAAGGGTCAGTATTATCAATACGAATTTAAGATTGATAATATAATAAACGCCGGCGATGCAAAACTTGCAACACAATACATGATAAAAATATTTGATGAGCAACCAGCTTACAATGAAGAAACCGGGATATTTACCGTTTTGTCAGAAACGAGTATAACGAGGACTTCATTTGCCAGAAAATCTTTTGAGAACGGGTACAGACTTACAGCATTTGCATTAGTAAAAACAGTTGCATTTTATCCCGGTAGTAAAAAATAATTCACTTTCAAACCATCGCATATGAAGAAATTTTATTCAACCTGTCTTTGTATTTACTTCAGCACATTATTACTAGCACAAAGTGACAACCCTTGCAGCGCTACTGAACTGGTTGTAGGCGACAGTTGTGTTTATGTGACAGCTACTACAGTAGGTGCCACATATACTTCAGGCGTTCCATCACCTGGCTGCGGATCCTTCACAACTTCATCTAGAGATATCTGGTATTATCTTACTGTGCCTGCCTCAGGAAATATCATCATTGAAACTATAGCCGGAACAATTACAAATGGCGCCATGGCATTATATTCGGGAACATGTTCTTCACTAACGTTGATTGAATGTGATGACAACGATATGCCCGGGGCAAGCAATATGCCCTTACTGGATGTTTCAGGGCTTTCGGCGGGCTCCACAGTGTACTTGCGCCTCTGGAAATTTTTAACCGGTACCGGTACATTTAACATTTGTGCTTATGCTCCCGAAACAGGCCCACCGCCTGCTAATGACGAAGCAAGCACTGCCACTTTGTTAAATGTTGGGGACACATGTACCTTACAGAATGAAAATAACCTGTTTGCAACAGCATCCCCCGAACCTAGCCCGGGTTGTGGGTCTTTTACAGGGAGTGATGTTTGGTTTAAACTGGTAATACCTATCTCGGGTGAAGCAAATATTGAAACCGAAGCAGGTACTTTGAGTGATGGTGCAATAGCAGTGTACACCGGAAGTAGCGGTTCTTTGACGTTGCAGGGCTGTGATGATGATGGCGGCAAAGGAACCAGGCCTTCCATCAGTGCTTGGGGTCTGCCGGGTGATACTGTGTGGGGACGCTTTTGGAAAAACGGCGGCGGAACCGGAACTTTCACAATCTGCGCTTACATCCAGCCGTTTGAAAATAATGACTGCATAAAAGCTGTTCAGTTTTGCGACACAGAAACTTTTGATGACAATGCCCTTGACATAGGATGTGTAGACGACCTGAATGAGGATAACCACGGATGCCTGACAGCAGATGAAAACCAACCTGCTTGGTATATTTTCCAGTTTACAACAGGCGGTTCTTTCCAGTTTAACATTGATCCACTAACTGATTCTGATGATTATGACTTTGCAGTGTACGGGCCTTACCCGGATTGTTATAACATGGTGGAACCCATAAAATGTTCTTTTGCATTGGGAGCAGGTGATGGAAATACAGGCATTAACTCTACACTAAACGGTGGGGAATATGATGACTATGAGGATTATTCAGGTAACCAGTGGGTAGAAGACATGGAAGTGCTGGCGGATGAAATTTATTATGTGATGATTGATAATTATTCATCCAGCTCTGACGGGTTTACCATTTCTTTTGGCGGCACGGCTACTATCAGTTGCGACCCGATAACATTACTGGCCCTCGGGCTTGAAACTTTTAACGGGTTTGCTCAGGGATCAGAAAATATCCTTACATGGCAAATGAATGCAGGTGTGCCAGTACATTCTTTTGAAATACAAAGAATGCAAAAGAACGGGCAATTCAGTACGATTGGAACAGTAAGTGGCAATATGAATGCATCGCATCTTACCCAATTTCAATTTGCAGATACGCATCCGCAATTCGGGGAAAATTATTACAGGCTGAAGCTGGCCTATTCTGATGGAGAATCAGATATATCACAAAAAATTGCAGTAACAAACCTGCAAGTGGCGGATGTTTCCATTTACCCTAACCCGGCACATGAAACTTTCACCATTGCCTATTACAGCCCAGAAGAACAGAACCTGGAAATTACACTCCTCAATTCCTTCGGGCAGGTACAGCATGCCGCAAACGTACACCTCAGGGCGGGGCAAAATCATTTACAATTGCAACTTCCTTCCAAAGGCATTTACCAGCTTGTTTTAACTACAAAAGATGAAATGATAACCCGCCAGATGATGAGTAACTGATAAGTTGTAAAATTTTATAAGAAATTCTCCTCCCTCCCGACATGCCAGGTAAAGTATGTTGAAAAATACCTTTGCTGCCTGAACTGACAGGTGAGATATTGTATAAAATACCACTGCTGCCTGAACTGTTAGGAAAGATATTGCATAAAATACCTTTGCTGCCCGAACTATCAGGAGAAGTATTGCATAAAATACCCTTGTTGCCCGAACTGTCAGGGGAGGTATTGTATAAAAAACCATTGCTGACAATGCTGATTTTCAATACGTTGAATGAAAAATGGCTGTTTCATCATCACACTACTTTTCTGCATTGTTTCATGACAAATTTTTTACTATTGTTGCATCCATTTTTTTGTAAGTTCTTCGTTATACTGTTGTAAAAAATATAATTTTCAATCATTTAAAAACATCAGTATGAGTTCCACATCAAGACGGCTAACCCGCACAAACAAAGGCAGGCGTATTGCCATCCAGGCGGCAAGAACGAAAAAGAACACCCCGGGCCCGAACGGGAATTTTTTAACAGCCAGCACTACTACCAGGCTGGAAAATATTTACATACAGTATGAAGCAAAGTCCACCGCACTACAACAGGCGGCGGCGGCATTGTATGGGCATACGCCGCAAAAAGACGTTGCGATCGGGAAGGTAAAAACGTTTGTGAGCCATTTCCTGCAAGTGTTCAACATGGGTGTTACGAGGGGAAAATATCTTGCAGCACACAGGGCTTTTTTCGGGCAGGATGTAACCAGTGAAGCATTGCCGCCACTGGTAAGCGAATCGGATATTATGCTTGCTGCGCAAAATATTGTGGAAGGTGATGTGCAGCGCATTGCTGCAGGGGGAGCGGAAATGGATAACCCGAAAACTTCTGAATTGGATGCTGAACGAATCATAGCATCCAACCTACTCAGTGCGCAAAGCAACCTGAAAGATGCGCTGGATAATGCGCAGGAAGATGTGGAGGGACTGCAGGATGAAGCGGATAAAGTGATAAAGAAAGTGTGGGATGAGGTGGAAACATTTTATAATGAAGAGAGTGATGAAAGCCGCAGGGAGAATGCAAGGGAATGGGGCGTAGTGTATATAACCACCGGCGGGCCCACTGACATAACAGGCAAAGCAACCAATGCAACGAACCAGCCTGTGCAGGGCTTAACAGTGTTACTGGTAGAGAGCGATACGGAAACAGATGGTGATGAGAACGGTGATTATAAAATTACTACTACTTTATTAGGCGAAGCAACGCTGCGTTTTTCAGCGCCCGGTTTTGCTGACCAGGATAAACCCATCACCATCACCGAAGGCCAGGCCATGGTGGTGAATGTGGTGATGGTGGCGGTGTAAAGGTTTTATTATTAAAGTGAAATAACACTACCCTGCATTTCTACAGGGTAGTGTTATTTGTTTTAAAAGTAAAATATAAAATTAAAAGCAGGCTTCACGGAAGAACTCCGATCCGCCTGCTATCCCCATGAAAAACACAATAGTGTAAATGTAGCTACAAAAAAACAATTTCTAATCCCAAACAAACTTACCAGTACTTACTGTTTTACCTTCTTGTAAAACTTTAAACAAATACAGGCCGGGAACCTCTCCATTTCTTACCACTTCTGCAATTGAAGAGTTGTCAGAAATAATTTCTTCAATCATCTTTCCTGTAATATCAAAAATTTGAATGCTCATAGTTGATCCTTCATACTCGCCTGAGAAAGTAAAATAAATTTTTTCATGTGCCGGGTTAGGGTACACATCTACATGCAAAGTTGCTGTTGAAGATTCTTTTCCTGAGTAATCCGGTTCAATGGGTATTTTAAAGAAACCGAAAGAATAAGGCGGCGCACTCAGGCAATTCAAAGGACTTACAGTGCCGGAGCAGTTGGGTTGGTTCAGCAATGTGTCAAGCGAAGTTATTTCTATCGGGTAATCTTCATCGTAACATTCATTCAGTGTATACAGGGTGTTTAATCCTTCGCCTGCTGTTGAGTAAGGCTTCGAGGCATCTACACAATAGATGGTCGCTGTATCTGATACTTTTAGTTTTGCTCCCGGATAAATATTATATGTGCCCGCCGGGTTCAATACATATTTCTGATATTTGTCGCTCACATTGCTATAATACAAATACATATGTGTTCTTGCAGAATCAATGAACATTGTCGGTTGCACATTCGGGTTATCTAATAAAGCAGAAAAATTTGTAGGGTAGTACAGTAAATTTTCCCTGGTTATTTCACTCAACAATTGCATGCTGTAAAACGTTGTCCGCTTCATGTGATAATTCCTGTAAGCGGGGTTTGATCTATTCAGGTTGTAAGGGGAGATATACTTACCTAGGTATTCCAGTTCTACGGAATCTGCGGGAAATAAAAGGTCGCCTCCGGTAGCACCTGCAAAATTCTGAATGGAAGCATACGTAAAAAACCCGTTCTTAAACCCTGATTTGTAATTTAGCTTAATATTCTTTAACGCCCATTCCAACACAAGAGTGCCGTGTATAAACCCTTGCGTATAAACGTTGATACGAAGCTGGTTTGAGTCTTCCGGATAATCAAGTGCTTTCATATTCCATTCTGTTGTCCACAGTTGTTTGGCGCTGTCGCCGTTCATGCCGAATTCAAATACCGTATTGTGCTGGTCATAACTTTCCTGGTAACCTGTATTATACAGGCTGCGAAAATCCCAGGCAATATTGTCAAAAGAGCCACCCAGCCTTTCATCATATATGCCATAGGTCCATTTGTCATTTGTAGTATCAGCATCGCCAAGGTATATACATGGATAAGAAACATCTAAGTTTTCAAACGGTATAGATTCCCAGTTACTGGAAGCATAGTATGGATGCAGTATTACAGCGTTGAATTTTTTTCTCGGCACGGAACCGCTGCCCAATGTCATCAGATAATCACTGTAATGGGTGCGCAGTTGGGCATTCCATTCGCCTGAAGCCCTCGGGCCGGTATAGCCTCCAATTTCCCTGAACACATAAGAGGCGTCAAGGTTCTCAGCCACAAGCCCTATTGGTACATCAAAGTTTTTGCTGCTCTTCAACTTGTGAATATAATTATGGTCAGCAGCTACGGCAGCAGGCAATATGCCTGTATTCATGCTATCAGGTATGCCGCCATTCAGCCACAGGTAGTAGTCCTCAAAATGTTCAAAGCCCATAACAATATCAAAAAAATCGAAATAACATTCATTGCCCATTTCCACTCCCGCCACAGTACAGTTATGTACCGGGTTACTGCGCAAATACTGTATCATCGCTTTGCATTCTGTTGCGGTTTCACTTAATATGTTGAGGCATACAATTATGTTCACTACATGCCCCGGGTTCTCGGTTTCTATTTTTTGTATCATGCTTATAAAATCATCAAGGTAGCGGTGGGTTTCGGTTTGCTGCACTATCCATTTTTTTCTGAATGTATCGAATGTCTCGAAAAGCAATGTATCCATCCATGAAGCGACACTATCTTTTCTATTGTCATCTTCTGCATCTGCAACAGTGGGATCATCAAAATCCCCATCTGTCGCATCAAAATATTTTATGATCTCTGCAAGTTCATACCCGTAGCCAATTGCATCGCTTCCGTCTGGTTTATGAAACGGATGGCTGAACCTGCTGTTTGCCCCTGCCGGGAAACGTACCATATCAGGAGCCAGGTCGCTTGCCCACTCCCACTGGTCAAGAGAAGAAGAGGTATCATTATACAAACCATTCTTATCAAAGATGCCGCCCAGGTGGTAGCCTATCAGGCCTTGCTGCACTGTTTTGGTTTTAAAACCGGGGCTCACCATAATGTTATTAACAACACCGTAACCCCGCAGGGAGCTATAGTGATCCTGCTGTTGTATTGATACATAAGATGCCGTCCGTAATCCGCTGCCGGCATCACTGCTGTCTATATACACAAAATCAATAGTGTCAAGCCCGTCAATAAAATGCAGAGAATCATACTCTGTATAAACCTGTGAATATGCGCTGTCTAACAGGGAGAAACAAAACAAACACAACATGAATTTTTTCATACAGTTGATTTTAATATGAACTGATATTTATTTAAAGGTTGATATTTTTTTCAAAAAAGTATTTCCATCATATTGAATATTTACAAGATAAACCCCGGCAATATAATTACTCATATCTATCATGTTTATATTTGAAGTGGCTGACATTCTTTCTATCAGGCTTCCCTGTAAATCGTAAATCAGTATAACTGCATCAGAAGCTTTCGTTTGAAATAGTATGTATAAAGTACTTGCAGATGAATATGCTGTAACTACGCCTTCAGCATAATCATCATGTATTTGTACATAACTTACAGTATCTCCTGCAAGTATGGGCTTTTCAGGTTCTGTTTCATACGCATAGTCCTTTATTATAAGCGTCCTTGCTGTATCTTTCACATCGCAGCGTATCCACCCGTAGTGGTATAACCCTGCATCATCTGCAAAGCGGACACCAAGGTATTTGTCAGTTATATCCCCATAATCACTGAACCAAAAACCTCCATCGTGTGTAACCGGGGTGCTAAGTAAAATACTGTATGCCAGCGTTCTATAAGCCATTCTTTGAAGTTCCCAATTTTGAAAATCCATGTTTCCCGGTATGGTATCACCCGGTGAAAGTGCATAAGGGAAATAGCGGATGAATATTGTGTACCCGTAATAACTCCAGCGGGAAGCGGCAATGGAATTCTCAGAGGCCTGCGGCCCTGCCCAAATTCTTTCGTAAGTTCTGACAGAAGAATCGTAAGGCATAGTAGTGGATATAAAAGTATTGTTCAGGAAAAAGAAGTCTATACTCCCATTATTATCCATGTCAATATAAGCAAGCCCGCCTGCTACATCATTTAAAACAGTATCATCCGGGTTAATATCTGTATAGATCACTTGTGCATTGCTTTTCTCATGCAGCGCAATAAAAATGAGTGCCAAAGCAGAGTATTGAGCTACTTGTTGCTTTTTATTTTTCATAGCATCATTTCTTATCAAATTTAAGTCAATTTTTTATACTTGCAAAGCATGAATTTTTTCATACAATTGACTTTTAAGTGAACTTATACTTATTTCGAAACAATTATTTTTTTAGAAAAAGATGTATTGTTAAACTGAATATTTAAAATGTACAAACCTGCGGGTAATTCTTTCAGGCGGATAGAATTTGTTTGCATGGTAAGTTCTTTTCTATAACAACGTTTTCCCTGCATATCATAAATAACGGCTTCAGCATTTTCCTGTATTTCTTTCAGAACAACATATAATGTATTATCAAGTGTATAAGCAGTAACAAGTTCTGAGTTCTCCCCTTCTTCAATACTTACATAACTTATAGTGTCCCCTGCAAGTATAGGATAGTTCACTTGCACTTCATAAGCATAATCATGCAGTATTAAAGTTCTGCCGCTATCAAGTACACTACAGCGGATCCAGCCGAAATGAGATGAATCTGCATCATCTCTAAAACTCACACCTAAATACTTGCTTATCCGTTCAGGGAACCAAAACCCCCCGCTACTTGTAACGGGATCAGATAATAATATACTGTATGAAAATGTTCTATAGGCCATACTCTGGAAACCCCAGTTTTGAAAAGGAATATCTTCATTTATCAACTCACCTGAATTCAGTGCATCCGGCATATAACGTATACTTGACGTTGAACTAAAAGTGATTACCTGCATCATGCCCGCAATAGAATTTTGCATAATAGCCGGTCCAGCCCAGATTCTTTCGTAAGTTATAATAGAAGAATCGTAAGGCATAGTGAGGTATGTAAAAGTATTATTCAAAAAAGCAAAATCCACTACTCCGTCATTATCCATGTCAATATAAGCAAGCCCGCCTGCTACATCATTTAAAACAGTATCATCCGGGTTAATATCTGTGTAGATCACTTGTGCATTGCTTTTCTCATGCAGCGCAATAAAAGTGATTGCCAAAGCGGAATATTGAATTATTTGTTGCTTCTTACTTTTCATGGTATCATTTCTTATCAAATGTAAGGGGATTTTTTATTACCCGGCTACAAACTTCCTCATCAATATTTAAGAGTTCTAAAAATAAAAAACCTCTCCCGCAGAATGGGAGAGGCACATTTTCTCAGCACAATACTATTTTTCAATCACCAACTTCTGAACAGAAGTTATATTAGCAGCATTTGTGAGAGAAACAGTGTAAAAACCGGAAGGGATCAATTCAGTATCTATTTCAATGGAGTTTAATCCATGTAAAACAGAAACCTGATCCTGAACAAATACTTTTCCTGATATATCACTGATAGTTAACATAACCACCTGGTCTTCTGAACTTGCAACTTTCACCACTGCATATTCCATTGCCGGGTTGGGGTAAATACTGAAATTATCTTCTGCAACTTCCATTGTACGGCAGCTTTCTGTGATCACGGCATTTTTTGTAATGCGCTGGCACCCGTCTTTTGTAACTATGCAATGATATTTTCCTCCTGCTGTGGCAGTGTATGTATTTGCAGTTTCACCAACAAGCATAACTGCTCCTTTATACCACTGGTAGGTAGCTGTTGGATACATAGCAACTGATAATGTAACAGTTGTAGATCCAGGGCACAATGTGTAAGGTCCTGCAGGAGACATAATGATCTTCTTGGCAGGTTTTACATTAATCATGTTTGATGTTGCAGAACAACCACCATCAGTAGCAACGCAGGTATATTTTCCGCCAGAAACTGCTGTGTATGTTGTGCCTGTTTCCCCGGCAAGAAGAACACCGTCATTATACCACTGTAAGTTTCCTGCTGATGCTGTTGCTGTAAGTTCTACAGAACCTTCATAACAAAGAACTGCATCACCGGTGGTGCTGATAGAAATAGTTGGCGCTGAACCTTCGGTTACTTCAATGGTGTTTGAAGTTCCTGAGCATCCGTTTGCATCAGTTACTGTTACTGAGTAAGAACCTGAAGAAGATACATTGATGGAAGCAGTAGTTTCGCCTGTGCTCCATGCATAAGAACTGTAACTTCCGTCAACACTTAAGTTCACTGAACCGGCGCAGAATGTTGTCGGGCCGTCAGCAGAAATGGTTGGTGTTGGATTTGAGTTTACAGTTACATCTATGTTTGAAGATGAAGATGTACAACCATCATCAGTAACCATCACAGAATAACTTCCGCTTGCTGATACGTTTACTGATGAGCCTGTAGAACCATCACTCCAAAGATAACTGTCATATCCTGCCACTGCATTAATGTTTACTGAACCGCCTTCGCAGAATTCAGTAGCGCCATCAGCAGAAATTGTAGCATCAGGGTTTGGTTTCACATTTACTGAAATTGTATTTGATGTGTTTACACCATTCACACAAGAATAATCACCGCTTGTTGTAACAACTATACTTTGTGTTGTTTCGCCTGTATTCCAAACATTCCCTGTAGGTTCAGTTGAAGTTAACATTACTGAACCGCCATCGCAGAATTCTGTAGGTCCGTCAGCACTGATAGAAACTGAGCCGCATGTAGTTACTGAAACTGTAGTAACATCACTTTCATCGCTGCAACCGGCAGCATTGGTAACTGTACATGAATAATCACCGCTTGCTGAAACATTTATTGTTGCTGTTGTTTCACCTGTACTCCAGAGGTAGCTTGAACCGGCTGAAGCAGTCAGGTTTACTGATCCGCCATCGCAGAAAGAAGTTGGCCCGTCAGCAGAAATACTTGCTACCGGGTTTGCATTTACAGTAACTGTTGTGGCAGGAGAAGTAGCCATGCAGCCGTTAGCATCCGTAACAGTTACAGTATAGTCACCGCTTGCATCAGCTGAAATAGCAGCTGATGTTTCGCCTGTACTCCATAGATAAGATGAAGCTGCGTTGCTTGTGAGTGTTACACTTCCTCCTTCACAGAAAGTTGTAGGCCCGCCTGCTGTAATACTTGCAACAGGGTTTGCATTTTCAGTAACTGTGGTTGTTCCCGAAGTTCCGGAGCATCCGTTAGCATCAGTAACGGTTACTGAATAACTTCCGCTTGCATCAGCAAGAACTGAAGCACCAGTAGAACCATCACTCCACAGATAAGAAACCGCAGTACTTGATGTTAATGTTACATCTCCGCCATCGCAGAATGTTGTTGAACCATCAGCAGAAATAGTTGGTGTCGGATTCGTATTCACAGTAATGGCTATTGGGTCGGAGATAGCAGTACATGTATTTTT
>JBJXHH010000033.1:0-3969 GCA_046160675.1 Chitinophagales bacterium | reverse complement strand
GAAGAATAAAAGATTTTATTGATGGATTTCCGAAGGTTTTGAAGGAGTTTGAAAAAATGGTGATGCGTAACCGCATCTTCATGGACAGGACAATACATGTGGGAGGAATTTCAGCAGAACGGGCACTGAACTACGGGTTTACCGGGCCTAACCTGAGAGCCGCGGGAGTAGATTATGATGTACGAGTGATGAACCCTTACTCTTCTTACCAGGACTTTGATTTCATGATCCCGGTAGGTACGCAAGGCGATACATATGATCGGTTTTGTGTGCGGGAAGAAGAAATGTGGCAGAGTTTATCCATCATAAAACAAGCAATGGAAAAAATGCCAAAGGGCGATTATTTTGCTGATGTTCCTGAATTTTATTTGCCGCCGAAAGATGCAGTATATAACACAATGGAAGGCTTGATTTGGCATTTCAAGATTGTGATGGGTGAGGTAGATGTACCCAAAGGCCAGGTATATCAAGCAGTGGAAGGTGGCAACGGCGAACTCGGTTTTTATCTTGTTAGTGATGGCGGACGCCAGCCGTACAGATTGCATTTTCGCCGCCCTTGTTTTATTTACTACCAGGCATACCCGGAAATGATAAAAGGCGCCATGCTCAGTGATGCCATCATTACTATGAGTAGTATGAATGTGATTGCGGGAGAGCTAGATGCATGAGTTGCTAATCAAAAGGCAGGCAAAGACTATTACAATAAAATAAACACCCGATTTTCAGATAGTTATTTGTTTCAGAAATGTCTTTCAATTCCGAAGAAACATCAGATCCATCGTCACTTCATCAAATTATAAGATTTGCAAGTGTAATGAAGGCAATATCATGATGATGGCATTTTTTTTTCCGAAATAAACCCTGAATTCGTTTTTACTCATGCAGGTAAGTTTCAATTAAGTTGGCGCAGGTTTTTTTTCAATCTACCTTCGGGATACTGAACCAGAATGTGCTTCCCTTTCCTTCTTCAGAAAATACACCTATTTCTCCGTCCAGCTTTTCAATGATTTTTTTTGTAATGGAAAGTCCAAGCCCGCTACCCTGAAACTTTTCCCTGTTATGAAGCCGCTTGAACATTTCAAAAATACGTTTATGATATTGTGGTTCTATTCCTATGCCGTTATCTTTTACGTACCAGGTATATTTGTTCTCACCGTTATGCATTTTAATTTCTATTTCGGGATGCATAGAAGTATTATATTTTACTGCATTTTCTAGCAGATTGCGCAGCGCAATTGTGAGCATGCCTTTATTTGATAGAATAGATTTTACATCTATGTTTTTTCGAATGCTCGCAGACTTTTCTTTTAGGTTTCCATCCATCAGTTTGATAATATCATCTACCAATCCTTCAGGAGAGAAGGCAGTAAGCTCCCGTTTTTCAGTTTCAATACTCACAAACTCAAACACATCATATACAAGCAGCTGCATTTGTTTTGCATTAAACTGAATAATGGAAATATAATCCTGTAATTCTTCTTTGCTGATTTTAGGGATCTTCTTTTCAATGAGTTTCGTAAAGCTGGTAATGTTGCGCAGAGGCTCCCGAAGATCATGGAAAGATATATGCGCAAACTCCTGTAATTCTGCATTTGCCTGTTGCAGGTAAAAATTTGTTTTTTTCAGATCTTCTGTTCTTTTTGTTACTTCAGCTTCCAACTTGTGATTCTTATTTCTTTTCTGATAATATAAAATCCCCAGAAGAACAGCAGATAAAATCACAAGTCCGAGAACAATGGTGATAAATAAGTTTATTCTTTCTTTTTGTATAAGTAAAATTTCATTTTGTGCTGCTTTTACTTCCAGTAATTGTTTTTCTTTTTCTACAATGGAAATATCTTGTGACATTTCCAGCACATTCATCTGATACATTTTATCTCTGCTGTATAATGAATCTGTATGTTGCTTATATAATTTATAGTAAGCAAGACTTTGCGAAACGGCGCCTTTTTTTTCATACAATTCAGAAAGAAGCATGTATACTTCTTTCAAAAATTCATAACTGTTGTTTTGGATTGCAGAAGCTTCTGCCTGTGCAAGGAAGTATTCAGCAGAATCCAGTTTGCCTGAATATAAGTATGCCCTGCCCAGGCTTTCCCAGCATCCCTCAAGGTAAAACTGGTCATTCGTTTCTTCATAATAAGCCATAGCTTTTTTACAAATATTTATGGCTTTTTCATATTCACCCGCATAGATGTACACATAACTTTTTCCGTACTCATTACCAACGATAACATCATGCGCATGACAAAGTGCCGCAACAGAATCAGATTTGTTATAATACAATAATGCTTCAGGTAATTCTTTTTCTTCAGCGAGCGCCATTGCAACTCCCCCTGTTTGTAAACTTAGTTCCCTGAGAGTAGCTGAATCTCTTGTAGTAACATTTTGCAAAACTTCAGCACCAAGCAGGTAATAATCCTGAGCCCCTTTATAATTACTCAACGAGTATTGGATGTCTCCCAGGATTCGGTAACACCATGAAAGCTTAATAGGGAATTCTTTTTTCTCTTTATAGTAATGTAATGCATGATAAGCATGTAATAATGCTGAATCCGGCCTGCCGTTTACTGCATACGTAAAACCCAGGTCAATAGAAATATCAGCAAGGAGGCTTGAATCTGGGGATGCAGCACCTACCACTAATGCTTTTAGTAAAAACTGTGCAGATTTGCTGAAATCATTATTGTAATAATACCTGTCGCCGATAGCATAAAGAGCTTTGGTTTTCAGATAGACGCTGTTTGAAATTTCGGCTTCATGATATGCCATGAAAGCGTATTCAAGAGCAGTTTCATAGTTAAATGCTTTCTTATGAAATTCAGAGGAATCAAGAAAGGCTTGAATAGAGCGGCCGTCCTGCTGAGTGATTTGTGATGTTATTTTTTTGTCAGTATTGAAATTTTGGTCCTGAGCCGGTAGATGCAATGTATTTGCTGTAAGTAGTACAAACAGGAGGTATTTGAGAATTACATGGCGCTTCATAACTGTAGGGGGTTGTGCCGAATAAGTACCAGATTCTTTAATAATGTGCATACCTGAAAGTTAAAAATCTTCTGTAACAAACTTAGCGTCATATCATTAGGTATGATGTGACAGGAATATCAACAGAACTTATATTTAAAGTTACTGACTAGGTACTCAGGCCCCGCACTTTTAAATATTACGAAATGGAATTTTACGATTTAACTTGTCACAGAAATAAGTTATATATGCCACTTTATGATGTTTCAAATTTTGATATTACTCAATCTCAAACCTCGCTTATGCTTCGTATCTGATCTTTATTTTTTAGAAATTCTGCTTAAAATATTTTCCCCTAAGATGAGGGACATAAATATGGTCAGAAATAAGATTAGTGAGTGTGTTCTGTAAATAATTTACAATTGTTTGTTATGCATCTTTTTCTTTCCCAAGAACCACCCGCTCAAATACAATTTGCTTTTTGTGTTACAAACTTCTAACAATTGCATCTGCTAAATCATTAAATTTTGCTTTTAGGGTATCCGGATATTCTCTACTCTTACCTGAAACTTTTTTCTTGTTTTGCTAATCTTTTCCGGAGCAAATAGTATTCCCATAGATACGACGGCAGCAAAACCCGCTTAACTCCAATAATACTTTTCCTGGTTTCATAATTATTTTGAGTTAATGTGCTTTTATGTTCATTGTTTAAAATAAATTTAACAACTGCATTTTTTTGTGATGAGGTAGGGAAAACTTACTCTATTTTTCGATGCTTTTAATACCGGAGTTATTGATGACTATGCCATAAAGGATGCTTTGAAACCTTTGTCTTTTTATTATTGAAGTGCTGGAAACAAAACACTGGCTTGTGTAGTCAGACGGAACAGTAGCTGATTAAATTATAACTAGAATATATATCGGTAGAATTTTTTTCGTAATACTTCTTTTACATTTAATAATCAAAATGATATTTTATATTGCATATATATATAAATACAGTAT
>JBJXHH010000032.1:0-15372 GCA_046160675.1 Chitinophagales bacterium | reverse complement strand
ACCTGAATGCAAACAGGAGTATTAGAAATATTATTTAACAAATCCACAAAAGATAATTTATATGATAGCATCAAAACCATATGTATATTTAGATGAATCTGGTAATACAAAAAAAGTTTCCGTGTATATAAAATGCGGTGATTTCAACATTGCCTCTACGACTTCCCAAACTGTGCAAAACAATACTTTAATTGTTGTTTGTACCATAACTTCTGCAGGGTCAGGCACCGTAGGCCCTAAAATAAGAGAACTAAGAAATGACGTATCATACACAAAAGTAAGGGTAGAAACAAAAGTTTCAGGTACACTGGTTGGTAGTACAACTGTTAAAGTAAATTCGGGGCATTTTTCAGAAAATCCCTACAAGCCACATGTTTACATACATACTCCAACAGCTTCGTCTGAAATTTACTCTGTTGTAAATACAAGTACGGGATATTCTCTGAGTGCTACTGATAAGCTTCTTGACCAGGTAAATCATAAAGTAACATTCTTCCTTGATGAAACCGCAGGCACTGGAGGTTTCTTTGATTGGAGTGATGATAATCCTGATGCATCAACATATAACCTTGTGGAGGTTCAAATCAGAAATTCAGCAAAAACCATCACCAAGGGCAAAGGCACAACAGATCAGAATGATGCAGATTCATCGGGCGATGAATAGAAAATAGGTAAGGAAAAATTTTTTCAAACCAAACTTATAAAAATGGAACCATTCAAACCTTATATCTGGGCAAATGAAAATGCAAACCCCAAAATTATTACTAGTATGGTAAACTGTTCAGGTGGAATCGGAAATTTTGACCTGATGTTTGTATCATCACAGGTAAATCCGGTTAACAGCCAGCAACTTCTTGTAAAATATCAACTTATAGCTGGTTCAGGCGGTATCATGAGCCGTGATTTGGTTTTAAATTCAGCGAGTGGTTATACCAGTCAAAGTGAAGTTAAAATTGAAATATATACTTCAGGTGCTGTTCCTGCTTTAAAAGGGATGAATGTTGTACACATGAACATGAGCGGTTTCTCCGCTAACCCAAATAAACCTATGTGCTGGATAAGAAACAATCCCGCAGGTGGCAGCAAAGATGTTTTTTTCAGGGTAAATGGATTATCGGAACAAATTCCCTCAAACCCAACCTCTATACAACAAATGCCTGGTCAAAATAAAGTAATACTGTACTATGACATGAATGGGGGTACAGGTGGCGACTATGAGCGTTCCTATAACCTCGCCAATTATGGAGCCTATCCATTTGTTGAAGTACAAATACGAGATGCAACTAAGACAGTTACAAAAGGAAAAGGAACTACAGATCAAAATGATGCTGACAGTCCCTGAGACGAATTTTTGTAATTTTAAATCATTACATTTAAACTAATCCATTGCCTCTTGTAAAAAAAATCCAAAGCAGCAACATGCTGTCAATATTATTTGTATTGACAATCGGTATACTTTGTATTTTTTCTTGCGAAAATTCATTCTCTCCTTCCAGTACTTCTGTTTATGAAAAAGATTCAATTACACATTATATTGATTCTTTAAATGAAGTAAGCTGGAGTTTCAGGAATGCAAATAAAGACTCTTTAAAATATTATGCTGAAATTGTAATAACTGAGTCTGAAAAAATAAACTACTTTGTAGGACTGGGAGAAGGGTATAGTAAACTTGGGTTTTATGAAAAAGCCCATGAAAATTACAAAAGTGCTCTTGAAAATTACAGGAAAAGCCTTTTTTACCGATTGAAGACTGACAGCGCACAACTTATTGCAAAGTCGTACTCGATGATAGGAGTTACGTATAAAGATTCAGCAGTGTATGATTCTTCCATCTATTATCATAACAAGTCCATCCTGATTGCAGACTCTATAAAGAGTTATATTGATGAAGCGAAATATTTGATGAACATGGGGGTAACTCATGATAAATTTCTCAACTTCCGAAAAGCGATAGGGTTTTACATGCAGGCTCTTCATATTTGGGAAAGTTTACACTTAACAGATACTATTGAGATTTTTAAAATCTATAACAACCTCGGATCAGGTTATTACTCCATGCGCCAGTATGACTCCTCCCTTTTATTTATAGACAAGGTGATAGAAAAATCTAAAACTGAAGCTTTAGATCATTATGTAATGGCAGTTGCCTATAATAATGCTGGTCTGAATTATCAAGCCTTAGATCAGCCAGATAGTGCAATGTATTATTACAAAAATGCAATTCAATTTTATGAGGCCGCCGGTAATAACAGGGGAAAAAGTACTGCGCTGAGTAATCTTGGCATCCTGTGTATGGAACAAAAGAAGTTTTCTGAATGCCTGAAGTATTTATTAGAAAGTTCACAACTTGCACTTAAGGAAGGTAATATTGAGCAGCTAGCAGAAAATTATCCTTACATTGGAGACTACTATTTACAAAACAACAACCCTGCACTAGCTTCAAAATATTATGTTGAAGCTATTCAATATGATTCCACCCTGCGAGAATCCACTGACAAACAGATACGCAGTTACGCAGATATTCAAACACAGTTTATTGAAACGAAGTCAGAAAAAGAAAAGCAGGAAATCTTACTGAAACAAAAACAAAAGGAACTTATCCTTAAGATTATAATCGGTTCAGCCATTGCAAGCATCATCATCCTTTTGCTGCTCTTTAACCGCCGACAACTGCGCAAAAAGATAGAGTACCAGAAAAAACTTGCGCAGGACAGAACCCGCATCAGCAGCGACTTGCATGATGATATTGGCGCCGCCCTAAGCAGTATCAGCATGTACAGCGATGTAGTGAAAATGCAGGTGGAGAACAAAGATTTTGAAGAAGCGAATAACCTGCTTACTGAGATCGCCTCAACTTCAAGGGAGCTGATGGATCACATGAGTGACCTGGTATGGGCCATCAACCCCAAAAATGATAATTTTGAAAAGATCATACAGCGTTCAAAATCATTCGCCCATCGCATCCTGCAATCAAAAAATATCCAGTTGCAGTTTTCTGCCCCCGATCACCTGGAAGATATAAATATGCCGATGGAAGTGCGACATAATTTATTTATGATCTATAAAGAAGCAATTAATAATGCAGCAAAATATTCAAATGCTACATTAGTAAAGATGGAGATCATTCGCAATGAGAAAAATATCATCTCAAAGATCAGCGACAACGGAACTGGTTTTGAAATGCATGGTGAAAAAGAAGGCAATGGGCTGAAAAATATGAAACGCAGGGCCGGCGAAATCGCTGCTGACTTCAGCATGTTATCACAACTCGGGGAAGGAACTCAAATTGAGGTGATCTATAACATCGCAGTATAAATCACCACTAATGGTGATTGTGCAAGTGAGATTTATCATTCAACTTTACACCCCTAAACTTTAGATTATGCCAATTCGTGTTTGTGTTTTTGATGATCATAAAAAAGTAAGAGATGCTATTTCTGTTATTATAAAAGCTAACCCTGCTTTTGAATTTGCGGGGGCTTTTGAGGATGCCAGGAATGTGCTGAAAGACGTAGAGCAAGCAAATCCCGATGTGATACTGATGGATATTGAGATGCCCGAAGTTTCGGGAATTAACGCCGTGAAAATGATAAAACCTCAGTTTCCTCATAAAAAAATTTTAATGCTTACTGCTTTTGCTGATGATGACAAAATATTTTATTCCATCTGTTTCGGTGCATCAGGCTACTTGCTAAAGAGTACCCCTCCGAATGGCATTCTGGAGGCGGTAAAAGAAGTGTCAGAAGGAGGCGCCCCGATGACGCCGCAAATAGCAGCAAAAGTTTTACAGTTGTTTCAGCAAAACACCCAATCCGGTGTAATTGCTAAGGAAGATTACCAACTAAGTAGGCGAGAAAAAGAAGTTCTCGATTTATTAGTACAAGGTAAAAGTCTTAAATCAGTTTCTGCTGATTTATTCATCAGTTATGATACTGTTCGATCACATATAAAAGGCATTTATGAAAAACTGCATGTTGCCAGTATGACTGAAGCTGTTGCAAAAGCGATAAATGAAAGGTTAATTTAATATTTTTCTTCGCTGATAATAAAAAAAAAACGCCATCATATTTGATAGCGTTAATTAATAAACTTCAAATATTTTTTACATAAATCTGGGGCAATCAATTGTGTATTTTGATTCGTGAGTTAAACAACCTGTGAAGATGAGTGAAAGTTCAAGCCCACCACGGTTGCCGTTAATTGTGCCCAACTCTGAGTTTGTAACATCATAGCTTATCCCAAATTGGATGTTATTATAATCAATTCCAAGGCTTGGAATAATTGCATCATCCATCCTGTAATGTCCCCCAAGATAAAGAAATGAAACACCTTCTTCCAAGCTGAAACCTAAAGTTCCGCCTACTGTAATTTCTTCATTGCTTTCTTCAGTTTGCAGCATATATATCCCTGAAGGAATAATTACAAACTTATCCCACCCGGCTTTAATACTTGCATAGGCTGTATATCGGGCGTTGAGTTTATTACTCACATCATCATAAAAAGATTCTGTTGGTTCTGCAAGATGATGGTATGCTGCGCCGAGTTGAATGGCAAAGTGATTACCAAATCGTGAGCGGATATTTGCTCCGACATTCATATCAAAGTAGCTGATATTATCATCAAAATATTCTCCGCTGGCAATGGTCGGGTCAACACCGTTTGAACCGATCATACTTTCAAAAACCAGTTTATTTATGTCTACACTTTTTTGAACCAGGCCGCCTTGTGCTCCAAGAGAGAGGTAGTGATCTCCCCTTCCACCCAGGTTTTGATGGTACGCTAGACTTCCCATCAATGTTAAGTTATTCAAAGCGCCATCAGCGGAAACATCATTAAAGACCATTAAGCCCAAACCCAACATACTGTAATTCAGAGATTCACGGAATAAACCAATATCGAAAGAAGCAGCATAAGTTTGATAAGAGGAAGGTCCTGCTATACTTGCCCATTGATTCCTGTAATTCAAAGATGCTCTGTATGTACAGTTGCTTAACCCTGAGAGTGCTGGATTGAGTATAAGCGGTGCGGCACCGAATTGCGAAAAATGTATATCCTGGGCTTGTGTTGAAGTTACAACTATGCCAAGCAAAACGCCGATTATGTATTTCTTCATAAATTGCTGCTCTTGGTTTTCAAAATTACTAAAAAATCTGATATGCACATAAAATTAACAGCCCCACTGTCAGCATTTTGTCAAATAGCAGAAAGGTGTTTGAGGTCTATTTTACATCAACAGCACAGCGAAAACCTATATGAAACAAGGAGGTTTCAGGTGAAGTGCCATTTCTTGCAGAAATACGGTAGCCGCAACAAAAAGAAGTATCACACATAAAAGATCCGCCTTTAATTGTACGCAGATTGGCCGAAGAGTCATTTATTCCAGCTATAACATTATCATAGGGTTGATACCAGCTGGCTGTCCATTCCCATACATTTCCTCCCAAGTCTTCAAAACCGAGGGCGTTTTTTCCGAATGTACCAACGGCGGAGGTATATAAATAACCATCTTTTTGAAGATTGATATCAGGGAATTTTCCCTGCCAGGTGTTTGCCATGTACTTATCATTTTCCACCAGAGCATCCCCCCAATTATAAAGTTGGGGCTGTGTTGATGCTTTACGGGAAGCATATTCAAACTCGAATTCAGTAGGTAATCTTTTACCCACCCAGCGGCAATATGCAACTGCGTCATTCCATGATACCTGGGTAACAGGGTGGTCATCAAGTGCAGCGGGCCCATCAGGACCTAGCGGATGATGCCAGGTAGCATTTTTATGCAGATACCAAACTTTTTTGTCAAGATCAAAAACTCCTGCATCACCAAACTTTTCCGCCTCTGTTTTGAAACCAGTTTCTTCAATAAATTTTCTAAATTTCGAAACGGTTACTTCATGCTCGTCGAGGTAAAAAGCATTTACTCTCATACTAAATTCGGGTTGTTCTCCTGTAAAACCCTGGTAATTTCCAAAAGTTGCTTCACCTCCCTGAACAAGTATCATCCCCTCAAATTCATTTTCATGAGAACTATTTTCACTGCTTTTTGAAACAGATGCGCTGCATGAAGCGATTAATAATAAAGAAAAAAAAATGAGGATATGAGCCTTTCTTTCTTGCATACCAGTTCTAATATGATACAAAACTAAAAAGTTCATATTCTTATTCTGAATGGAAATTTTACTACCGCAATATGATGAATTTTCCGATATAAATCTCATTGCCTGTTACGCATTTAAGAATGTACTGCCCATTTTGTAAAGCTGAAATATCTAAGGTATATGAACCTTGTATAAGCAAACTACTATCAATTGCGATTTCAAAATGTTTCCTGCCAAGCACATCAAATACCTCAATAAACACTATAGCATCATACTGATTCATGGACACGGTAAGGTTGCTTTGAGCCGGATTTGGATACAAGTTTAATGGAAGATCGGAAGGGTTTGTGTTTGTTACAGTAACTGATTGATTATAAGAAATAATACAGTTTACATCATTTCCATATTGAACATAATTGGTGATTGTATAATTACCTGGCAATAGATAAATATGCGGGGCCGGTATGAGATCATAAACAATTGTTCCATCTCCAAAATCCCACCAGGTAGAATTGTATGTTCCTGATATAGTGAAATCAGTTATCGAAACTGTAGTATTTCCATTAATCATCTCTGCTGAAAAACTAACCTCCGGTAAATTTTCTGCCGGGTTCATGAAATAATATTGAAGATCAAATCCCACATTTCTGCCTTCAGCATCAAACACATGCAGGTAAAATATAATTCTTTGTTCGTTCTCAAATTGTTCGTCAGGTATTAAACTCATTGGAAACATAATTGCATTCCCATAAAAAACATCTGTAGTAATATTATTTGTCCATTCCAAAGTATAAGCACTTATGTCTGTAACAAAATTGCCGCTGGTATCAAACAAATCTGTAACTAAAAACAGGCTGTCGCTTTGCTCGTACAAACAAGTGTTGTCATTGTTTTGTATGACTGCTTCGTAAGCTGATTGCAAGTACATTTCACCATTTGGCAGCCATTGTTGCAAGTATTGAATTGCCGGAAGGTAATCGGCATCACTCACGAGGTTGTTCCATTCGTTTGGGTCAACTTCATAGTTTTTACCTACTTCATAAAACTCCTTCTCTATAATATTATTCAGTTCATTGCAGGTGGAATCCAGCCCGTATACACTATCATTGCTGGTATAATAAATATAATGGAACCTGCTATCTCTAACCGTATACTGAGGGAAACAATGCCCTTCGTTCATTGGCTTGTTCCTGTAAGAAACAAGTACAGGATGCGGCCAACTCAGTCCCGGATTATTCATGAGTGGAACCAGGCTACGACCATCAAGATATTCGGAACCATCTGAGAACTTGGGAGGGTTGAGTTCAAGCATATCTACCAAAGTAGGATATAGATCAGTAAGGCTCACAGGTTTTTCACAAACTTTTTGGTCAATATTGCGCATATCAGAAATAATAAGAGGGATGCGAATATCTGTCTCCCAAAGTGTCCCCTTGCGCCAATGCTTTTTCTCATCGAGTGAATACCCATTGTCGCTTGTTATAATGATAATTGAATTGTTTAGAAAATCCGGATTCGCAAGTAGAAAATCGTATAGTCTTCCTATTTGTGCATCTGCAAATTTTATAGCAGCCAAATAAGCAAGCACTGCATTAGCCCTGATAGATTTTTGAATAACCTCCAGGCGTTCATCATTTGTAAGTGCAGGATCAATATCTGGTAATTCTCCCCAATATCCATTCGCTTCCTGAAGCATATTGTCATGAACACCGGTTTCCAACGCAAGCACTTGCCCTACTCCTCCCTCAGGTAAATCATATAGATCACTGTATGCACCATCAGCAGGCTGAGGGGGAACAATTACACCGTTAAAGGGGAAAGCATTCGGTGGGTCATTATAGGGTTTATCAAAAGGAATTTCGTAGAAGTCAGAAAAATAATCTGTAGTAAAATATTTTTCAGGAATGAATAAAGGGTTATGCGGCCGACGAAAACCTACAGCAAGAAACAACGGCTTATTACAGGCAATTGAATTGTCAGAAATAAAGGCATCTAAGAAACCAATAGCTGAATCTATTGCCAGGTAATCATACATGGAGTCTTCCCAACTATTGGCAATCGGGGCGTAATTCAATCCTGCTACTCCATCATCCACTTCTTGTCCCACAAGCGAAACTGTATGATTTTCGCCGCCCGGAAAAGGTAAAAGTTTGTTCCATGAAAATGCTCTGTTACAAACATCTGTATTGAGTGAATCAAAATCAGGATAATCTTCATGACAATGAAAAATTTTATTAATACCATAGGTAAAATAGCCGGCACTATCTTTCAAAAACTGTGGCAGCGTTATTACTTCTTCATTGCCCAATTCTGCAGTGAAATTATCTCTGAAGCTGTTACAGATTATATCTGTATTTGTATAAATATTCGTATATCCGGCATCTTTGCCCGTAAACATACTCATGCGGGAAGGCCCACATTGAGGCGACGGACAATACGCCCGGGTAAAAGAGGTTCCATTTTCAGCTATCGTTTTTATATATGGAGTTTGCACCTGGGGATGACCGTTAAATCCTTCTACATAATCATTCAGATCATCTAAAATGATAAAAATAATATGCGGTTGGTCTGTAGCTTGTGCAAAAATTTTCGGTTGCTGAATAGAAAAAATTATCGCCAAAGTAAAAATGAGTAAGTAAATTCGCTTTGACGGATGCATAAGGAGAATCTTTAATATTCTGTAAAAATAAAGATTAATTGTCGTGTTAACAGGTTGTATTTTGCATTAGCTTGCTAAATTGTATTTTTGAAAAAAAATATACTTGAAGATTGTAACCTATAACTTAAATGGTATAAGAGCCGCCTTGAACAAGGGTTGGCTGGATTGGTTGGATAAAAATAAGTTTGATATTGTATGCGTCCAGGAGTTGAAAGCTGAGCCTTCACAAATTGATGTATCTGTTTTTGACAAGCTGGGGTTTCATGCGTATTGGTTTCCTGCAGAAAAAAAAGGATACAGTGGAGTTGCCATTTTCAGTAAGCAAAAACCCGATCATGTAGAATATGGCTGCGGCAATCCTGCGTATGATAAAGAAGGACGGGTGATTCGTTGCGATTTTGGTGACATCTCAGTTTTCAGTATCTATTTTCCTTCTGGTACAACCGGCGAAGTGAGGCAAGGGGTAAAGTATGAATTTCTAGATTTTATTTTAGGGTATTTGAAAAAAATTGAGAAGGATAGGAAAAAACTAATAGTATGCGGAGATTACAATATAGCGCATAAAGAAATTGATATTCATGATCCGAAGGGGAACAAAAATTCCAGCGGATTTTTACCCGAAGAAAGAACCTGGATGGATACATTTTTTGCAAATGGATTTACAGACGCATTTCGACAACTTAACAAAAATCCGCATCAATATACCTGGTGGAGTTTTCGTGCAAATGCAAGAGCTAATAACAAAGGATGGAGAATTGACTATATTACTGTTACTAATAACCTGGTTGATAGATTAGTTTCCACAACTATTTTGCCTGATGCAATGCACAGCGATCATTGCCCCATGTTGCTGGAGGTGCGTTAAACTTATTGCATCACTTCAAACAATTTTGATTCTTCCAACTCAGCATTCTTTAATTGTATTACATACATACCGCTTTCAAATTCTGAAACATCCAGCTTAAGAGTTTCTATTGTTTGCTTTTCAAAGTACTTATCAATTAAAACCTTCCCTGTTATATCAGTAATTGTAAGTGTAACCTCAAATATATTGGGTGAGAAATGAACAAGCAACAGTTCTGATGCTGGGTTAGGATATATTGTAATAACATAAGGTGAGCTGCCAAGTGTTATAGATTGTGAGGCTTGAATTAAACAGGTGTCTGTTCCTTGAAGGAAAGCTGTACAGGCTAACATGTAGGTTCCGGTATCGGTATACAGATGCGCAGGCGGCTCATTCCCTGTGAAAGTGTACCCATCCCCAAAATCCCAGGTAATACTGCCCATTACTTCCGGGTAATGAATATTGGTAATAAATACTTCCTGATCGATTGCATAAGCATCAAATGTTATACTTGCTGATGCATCATTTTCAAGTGCTATTTTTTTGAGGGCAAGGCCTTCAATTACAGAATAATCGCTGTTATAAAGTACGAGATAGAGAAATTCTAATGTTTTTTCACCACTAGCTACAGATGGTATGTCAGACAAGGCAAGAACATGTTGTAAATCAAATACTGTGTCTGCATGGATGCTGGTTAACCAAACCAGATGCTTCCCTATTGGCACTTCAGAGAGTTCGTTCCCGTCTATGTCAAATATTTGCGCCTGCAATCTTAGTGTATCTGTAATTTGATAAACACAGTTTGCTGTTTCCTCATTTATAGAAATTGCATACGTACGTTCATTATATTTTGTGTTTCCCGGAAACCACTGTTGCAGGTATTTTTTTACAATATGATAATTTGCATCTGATGCAAGATTGTTCCACTCATTACCATCATTTTCTCTTTTTTCTCCAACATCATATAGTTCTTCTTCAATAATTCTAGTTGTTGTATCACAATATGAATTTTGAAACGACCCGTCATTATTCCACCTGTATTGGATGTAATGAAACTGTTTGTTCCGTACAGAAAAAAACGGAAAACATGCGGCCGCACCACCTGTATTCTTAGTTGTTGCTAAAACAGGTCTCTCCGTAACAAGCTCAGGATTTTCTACAATATCAGAAATATCAACCCCATCAAGGTAGTCAGTGCCATCAGTAAAATGAGGGACTGCTGTATTTGACCAGGAACAAACGGTAGGAAAAATATCAAGCAAAGAAACTGAGTTGTAACTCACGGCTCCTGCCTGAGCATCCGGATGGACAATAATAAAAGGGATGCGTAAATCAGTATCCCATAGACTCCATTTTGTCCAATGTCTTTTTTCACCTAGAGAAAACCCATGATCGCTAACTACAACTATTATTGTATTTTCCATCAATTCAGGATAGGATTGTAACGCCGCCACTATCCTTCCCAACTGATAATCAGCAAAACGTACTGCTGCCAAATATGCCATTGCATATGCCCCCTGTACAGTAAGGCTAAGGATGTTTTTTCTTTCGTCACTACTTAAAGTGTCACTTAGTATGGGGATCATTGATAATGTATCAAGATACAATTCAAGGTTTTCGTAAAAGTTGCCCATATTAGCTAACCCCTGGGCAATTCCTCCTTCTGGTAATGCTTCATAATCAGCATAGGGAGGTTCCGGTTGAGGAGCGAGTAGTACCCCATTGTATGGATTAGCATCAGCAGGGTGATTGTAACTGTACACAAATGGTTCTTCAAAGAAGCTATTTGTATAATACGGCAAAAAGTATTTATGCGGAACATACCTGGCGCCATGAGGATAACTAAGTCCAAGCGCAAGAAAAAAAGGTTTGTCGCATGTATTAGCAGTTCCACTGGCATAATTATGAATAAAGGAAATGGCAGAATCAGCAACAATAACATCCTCGAGGTAAGGTTCAAGTGAATCAGCAATGGCACCCCAATCAAATGTACCATTATAACTATTCAGATCTGCCACATCCAACAACAGATCTTCATTAAAGGTATGCATCCGGTTCCAGGAAAGGTTCTTTGCACAGCCATCACTTGTTATGTTATCATAGTCGTTATGAGAATCATTATGAAATATTTTATTAATAGCATATGTATAGTATCCACCTGAATCTTTTAATATCTCGGGCAAAGTGAATACTTCAGCATTGTTTTTTTCAATTGTAAAATTTTCCCTGAATATATAATTGTATCCTTCATTTTTATACACTTGTGTGTATTCCAGATCTTTACCCGAAAGCATACTTGTTCTGGAAGGAGCACAGCCTGGTGCATTACAAAAACCATTAAGAAAAGTTACGCCTGAGCTTTGCAGTTCCAAAAGGTTGGGTGTTAATGTCTGCTGATGTCCTTGGTAACCTTCAATGTAGTCATTCAAGTCATCAACAATGACAAAAAGGAAATTAGGTTTTTCAGTTTGAGCTTGGGTGTGCAATACTAAGCATACACAAAAGAAAAGAATGATGATGTTATGTTTTCTCATGTTGAAATTTTTGAATTTTCTTCAACTATGTGAGGTTTTATGGTAAACGAAGGTATCTTGTTTACCTGAAATACCCAATATCAGAGTTTTTCAATCTTCAATCCGATATCAAGAATTTCAGTGATGGTGTTTATTCGCATATCTTGTTCTATTGCGAAAGTGTAATTTCCTTTTTGAGGAAATGTAAAATCTGATTGAACTAGAATTGAATTGTAGCAAATGCCATCTACACAAGTACCTGTCCAGTTGCCGTCAGATTCAGAAAGTTCAATGTTTACTTTATCCTGCCTTGTCGTACTATCCGGGTAAGTGGTTGTGATTATCAACCAGAGGTTATTAAAATTATACTGGTCAGTGTGCCTGACATTTACAAAAAGGTTATAATTGCTGGCTGCATCTATAATATCTACTTCAAAATTTTTTACATCCCCGTACTGCCATCGGCCCTGAGGTAATGCAGCATTTTTATCGTACAAATTGTTTTTTGTGCATGCAGTAAAAAAAATTGCGATGCTAAAGCAGAAAAAAGATATTTCCAGGAGTTTACCTCTTATCACGATTATCCCGATTTTTATTGTTGTCCCGTCTGTTTTGAGAATTCCGGTCCTGCTGGTTCCGTTTTTGCTGATGTTGATTCCGGTTGTCTGGGCGCTGGGAGGTGGTTTGGGGGGGGATATTCTGCTGTTGCTGATTTCTGTTTCTTTGATCTTTTTGTTTTCTTTTTTGCGAGGCTTTTTCAATAATTTTCAGAGATACATGTCCTGTTACATCTACAAATTCAACATCTTCTACCGCCGGTTCAGGAGCTACTGAATAAGTTTCTAACCCCTCGGGTTTTTCATTGCGCCGGTTTTTTTCAAGAATCTCCTGAACATTGGCGAGTTGTAATACGTATTGTTTACCGCCATGGCGAAATTCATACACCATGGTTTTTTTGAATATATCTCGTTTTACAAGGTGTGCCTCCCCCTGCTGTGTTTGTAAAACATCTGCTTCAGGAAATGCCTGCAAAGCATCTAAGTATGTATCCAATTCATAATTCAAACAACATTTTAATCTGCCGCATTGTCCCGAAAGTTTTGTTTGATTAATAGAAAGGTTCTGATATCTAGCAGCGTTTGTTGAAACGGATTTAAAATCCTGTAACCAGGTGCTGCAGCAAAGTTCCCTGCCGCAACTTCCCAATCCGCCTATCTTTCCGGCTTCTTGCCTTGCACCTATCTGCCGCATATCTATCTTTACTTTAAACTCTTTAGCGTAAAGTTTTATCAGTTCACGAAAATCTACCCTGCCATCAGCTATATAATAAAAAGTTGCTTTCTTTTTATCGCCCTGAAATTCAACATCGCCGATTTTCATTTCTAATTTTAATTCCCTGGCCAGTACTCTTGATCGTAGCATTGTAGCGCCTTCCATGCTTCTGGCTTCCACTAATTTTTGCAAATCGTTTGTATGTGCTTTGCGTAAAATTTTAGGGTATTCTCCTTTGATATCTGCCTTACGTTTTTTCATTTGCAGCTTTACCAATTCCCCGCTTAATGAAATCTTCCCTACATCATACCCGCTTTCTGTTTCTACAGCTACCATGTCACCGGTCATAACGTCAAGTTTATTCTTATTTACAAAAAAGCCTTTACGTAAACCATTTTTAAAGCTCACCTCGTGAATATGAAACTGCTGATCTGCCGGCACTGGCAGATGTGATAGCCAGTCGAAAGTATTTAAACGGTTGCATCCCCCGGTCGCACAATTTCCATGACTGCCGCATCCTTCAGGTTTTCCACCTGCAATCGCTACACTACATCCTGAACAACTCATAAAGGCAAATTTAGTTGAAAAATGGTGGAAACAGTTATTTGGTTGATTCGGTTAGCTCTAAAAGTCAAAAGGGAGTGCCGAAATAACTCCCTGTGGCAAATATTCTGAATCTTCTCCTCCCTGATCTTAAGATACTCCTTTTAAACCGTCCATTTTGCAAAAAAAGGCTTTCTATAAAATGAAGAATTATTTTCATGTACTATATACATGATCTCGGAAGATAAGTAGGCAATTAAGATTTTAGCATTTGCATTCCTTTCAACAAAATAGATACCTTTATCTAACAAGTTTGTAATGGCGATAGTTTTTTCGACAGATAAAACCTTACTCAAGCCTTCTGCGGTTTTTATTTCATTATCCGTTAGCCTTCCAAGTTCTTCAGTTCCTGTTTGCAACAATAATACTTCTCTGAAAAAGTGAATGCAATAATGAAAAAAGTTTTTTTGATTCTCCCTCCCCCACTTTGCAAACACATCATTCCAGGTAAACAATTCTTTTATATTTCTCCTGTAAACATGTTCCATCCAACTCCGCAGAGTTGTTGTATTCTCGTTTTCAGTGAATGAAAGTAATTGCATTGCTTCCCTGAAGTTACCATCGCTCATTGCTGCAATCTGTTTAGATTGTTGGGCTGTAAGGTTATAGTTTTTTTCAATTTGCATGGCAATGGAATAGTCATTAAGCCTCGGGAATTTTACCAATTGCAACCTGGATAAAATTGTATTAATTATTTTATCTGCGTCATTGGCAACAAAAAGAAATATCGTATTGTCAGGAGGTTCTTCAATAATTTTCAAAAGCCGGTTTCCCTCTTTCTCCAAAAACTCAGGTAGCCAGAGAATTAATATTTTATATTCCGCCTCAAAGGTTTTGAAAGACAGGCGATGAATAATATCCATGCATTCTTTAGCATTGATATTTCCCTGTTTATTTTCAGCGCTTATTTGCTGTATCCAATCATTGTAGTTCCCGTAAACAATATTCACCAAGAATTCCCGCCATTCCGGAAGCCAGTCAGCGCATTTTTCTTTTTTATCTGCATTGATGAAGGGGAAAGTAAAATGGATATCGGGGTGTATGAATTTTTCTGATTTAGTACATGAAGGACAAATGCCGCAGGAATCTGTCTCAGATCTATTTTCACAATTGATGTACTGTGCATAAGCGATTGCCATAGCCAGGTTTCCGCAACCTTCCGGGCCAAGGAAAAGTTGAGCATGGCTCACACGGTTTTCCTGAACGGATTTTGTGAGTTGTGCCTTGAGTTGATCCTGGGCGATTATATCTTTAAACTGCATCAATCAATTTTCTTCCGATACTGTCATAATAAAATCCTTGTTCCTGCATTTCTTTGAGTTCAAAAACATTGCGCCCGTCAAAAATGTTTTTTTCTTTCATTAACTTTTTCATGCGTTCAAAATC
>JBJXHH010000031.1:0-9710 GCA_046160675.1 Chitinophagales bacterium | reverse complement strand
TGTGGACTGGGGTTTCGACTCACATATCTGGAATTATCCAGAATGGGATAATTATGAACTTAGCTGGCGGCCCGATATGTGGTATAATACGGTTGACCGGGCAAAGATTGGCTTGCATTTTAATGGCAATTACATGAACACAAAACATGTGATGGAGTTTACAGCATGGTATAACGCCGGCTCTTCGGACAATGGCGCAGTTTTTATTGTTGCCAATGATGCACTGAAATACAAGGATGCTGATTACTTTTCATTCGACTTCAATTATAAAACTGCAACAGATAAATATCTTCCCAACAGTAATTTCTTTTTTGATACAAAATACCTTGATGGGGTTTTCGGAGTGAAGATAGGAGGTGAAAAAAATGCCGGGAGAAAAAATGAAGATAAATTCACCCTCTACTGGAAATCAATGGAAGTTTTTAAAAACTATTATTTACTCTACGGAGAAAATGTATTTGAGCAAAAAAACAATGCTGTACATGTAGAGTATGAACACAATTATAAAATGTATAACGGAACCGGGAAATTCAAATTGCATTTCCGAAGTGATGATCTGCTGAGTGATTATGATTACCAGTATATCAACCTTGAACAGATAAATAAACTCAAGCTCTCTAAATTAGATCTGAATATTCGGGTATTCGGGCAATGGGGAGGGGGTTCTCATATTCCTTTTGAATCTTCGCTGATGCTTGCCGGTGCTAACCAGGAAGAATTATTAGAAAACAAGTACACCAGAGCTGAAGGATTTTTCCCTCCGGAATGGACAGAATTTGGAACCGTAAGCAATCATTTTCAGCAAGGTGGCGGTTTGAACCTTAGAGGTTATGCCGGCTATTTTGCTGCTGAAACCGGCTCAGACAGTACAATATATGCAACTTACTTTGGCGCAAGTGGCGCAAGCGTAAATGCTGAACTTGAATTTGACCGGTTACTTACTAAAAAACAAATCATCTCTTTTATAAAAATGACACCTTACCTTTTCTTTGATGCAGGAAGTATTGCATATGAGGAAGCAGATGGCAAAAATTCATACAGCAAAGTAAGAATGGATGCAGGGCTGGGTTCAGCATTTACATGGAGTTGGTGGGGGTCGTTAGAAGATATTAAACCTTTAACTGTAAGAATTGATTTCCCTTTCTTCTTAAATCGTCCACCATTTGAAGAAAGTGACTATTTTAAATTCAGGTATGTAATTGGGTTGGAGAGGGCGTTCTGAGAAATGACAGATAATTCTTAAAACAGCGTCCCAGGAACTAGCATAAAACGAATGCAATACTAACATAGAGTATTTAATAATAAATTTGCTGTTCGGAACCGGAGAAAGAAATCATGGCAATAGCTTTAGTGATTCATCTCCGTTTTTTTTATTTATGGTTCTCTATTAAAATTCCATTCCTGTATGGATAATTAGCAGCATCAAAAAAATATTTATTTTCGGCACCGCCCATTATCAATTTTTGCAATTACAGTTACAATTTCTTGAGCAAAGAATCAATTAATACATTTTATTCTCAAATTACCAGGTCGGTCGAACGGCATTAAGCAACACCGCATACCCCCATCTGGGAATATTTTTACTCAAATGCACACAGCATTTTTTTTAACACCTCATTTATCCTCCATGAATTGGCAGATATTGGGTTTTGCGTTGCAAGCATAAAAATTGTCGGGATAGCAAATAGTAAAAATGTTTTGTTCAGTTGATTAAAGGATTTAATGGCTTCAAAAAAAAGTGAAAAAAAAACTATCGATGTTTTTAATGAATATTTTCTGGGCATTTATAATGCCTTTGTATTTGTGCGCATGTTTTTCAGAGAAGCGTTTAAACCACCATTTGAATTTAAAGAAATAACAAGGCAGTGTTATGAAATCGGAATTAAGTCCCTGCCGCTCATTACACTAACAGGCTTTGTAACAGGAATTGTTTTCACAAAACAAAGCCGTCCTTCATTGGAAGAATTTGGCGCAGTATCATGGCTTCCGGGTTTAATTGCCATAGCTGTTGTGCGGGCACTTGCACCTTTGGTTACTGCGCTTATTTCTGCGGGCAAAATAGGATCGAACATCGGTGCAGAATTGGGGTCAATGCGGGTAACTGAACAAATAGATGCAATGGAAGTTTCGGCAATTAACCCGTTTAAATTCTTAGTTGTGACCCGTGTTACAGCAACAACATTAATGATACCTGTGCTTATGATGTATTTTGCTTTTGTGGGTTTGCTCGGATCATTTTTAAATGTTAATCAAAATGAGCACACCAGTTTTATTGCATTTTTTCAATCCGCTTTTTCACCCATTTCATTTCTTGATGTGTTTACAGGTTTATTCAAGTCAGTTGTGTATGGTTTTACAATCGGCCTGGTGGGATGTTATAAGGGATACAACGCAACACGGGGAACGGAAGGAGTTGGCAAAGCCGCAAACATGAGTGTGGTAATTTCCATGTTTCTCATTTTTATTGAGGAAATAGTAATCGTTCAAATTAGTAACTGGATAAGACTTGTATAAAACTAAAATGGAGCAGCAAATGAATCATAAAATACCCTACACAGAAGTAATTGTAATAAAAGGATTGTATAAATCATTTGGCGATAATGTGGTTCTTAATGGAATTGACCTCACCGTTAATAATGGAGAAAATGTGGTGGTGCTCGGCAGATCGGGCAGCGGAAAATCTGTATTGATAAAAATTATTGCAGGATTATTAAAACCGGATGCAGGAATGGTGCATGTGCTTGGAAAAGATCTCCGTTTAATAGATAACAAACAATTGCGGCAGCTTCGTTTAAAAATTGGTTTCTCATTTCAAAACAGTGCATTATACGACAGCATGAGTGTGCGGGAAAATCTTGAATTTCCCCTCATCAGGAATTCCCGCCATTTAACGCAAAAAGAAATTGATCATGCAGTGGAAGAAGTGCTTGAAGATGTGCATTTAAAAGAAACAATTAATCAACTGCCTTCAGAACTTTCCGGGGGCCAGCGAAAAAGAATAGGCATTGCCCGCACATTAATTCTGCGCCCGGACATTATGCTATATGATGAACCCACAGCCGGGCTTGATCCCATTACCTGCATGCACATAAATGAATTAATTAATGAAGTGCAGGAGCGGTATCACACCAGTGCAATTATTATTACACATGATCTTACCTGCGCTAAAGCTACTTGCGACCGGGTGGCAATGTTGCTGAACGGGAAATTTGTGGCGCAGGGAAATTTTGATGAACTGTTTACTACGGAAGAGCAGACAGTGAAACAATTTTATGATTATAATTTTATAAATTAAAATATTATGGCAACAAAAAATAAACATGCGGTACGGGTAGGATTGTTCATCTTTATCGGGTTACTCATTTTCACAGTGGGTGTGCTTGCAATTGGCAACATCAATAAAACTTTTACCAAAACTTTTTTACTTAAAACGGTTTTTGATGATGTGAGCGGGCTGCAACCCGGAAATAATATCTGGCTGTCGGGAGTAAAGATCGGAACAGTTAAGGAAATTAATTTTAATGAAAATACACAAGTGGAAGTGGTGATGAAAATAGAAAATAAATCGCAGCAATATATCCGTAAAAATGCTTTGGCGAAAATAAGTTCTGAAGGGTTGATCGGCAACAAGATCATTGTAATTTCCGGCGGCACACCGGATGCTGCTCCGGTTGCAGACGGTGATTCTTTACAAATAGAAAAAACATATAGCACCGAACAGATGATGAACACACTGCAGGAAAATAACATGAATATTCTTGCAATAACGAATGATTTAAAACAGATAAGCGAAGGTATTACTGAAGGACAAGGAACATTGGGGAAATTATTAAAAGATGAAACCCTGTATAAAAATCTTGAATTCACAGTTGCCACATTAAACAGGGCTGCTGAAAATACGCAACAGGTTACGGCATCTGTATCAATCTTCGCTGCAAAAATAAATGCCGAAGGGAGTTTTGCGCATGACCTTGTTACAGACACCATCATTTTTTCGGGTATCAGGGAAAGTGTTGCGCAGTTAAAAGAAGTTATTGCAACTGCTGATGCATTCGCAAATAATTTAAAAGAAACAAGTGCAGATATTAATAACAATACAAACAGCCCGCTCGGAATTTTGCTACATGATGAAAAATCTGCTGCCAGTCTTAAACTTTCTATCAGGAATCTTGAATCAAGTACAGAAAAATTAGATGAAACCATGGATGCACTCCAACATAGTTTTTTATTGCGGGGATTTTTTAAGAAGAAAGATAAAAATGATGACCCTGAATAAACAAACCGGGTTAGTGGGATTATATCCTTTTTATGAAAACCTGCTCCTTATGAAAAGCAAATTAATTAATGCATTCTCTTTTAATTATCCTTTTTACCGAAACCCGGTGATTTTTTTTCTTTTTTGAGTAGCTGTGAATTTTCTAAGGTGCGAAAATATAGTTTCTATGTCTATATCATTTTTTACATACTTCTCCTCAAGCAGTTCAATTGTAGCAAGCACATCTTTATATAGAATAAGATTTTATTTTTCAGGCAGTTTACTTATACATCATCACTCACCATATAACTTTCAACAGGCGGGCAAACACAAATTAAATTCCTGTCGCCGTGTGTATTATTTATCCTGCTTACGCTGGGCCAGAATTTTCTATCCCGTAAATATGCTAAAGGATATACGGCTTTTTGTCTTGAATAAGGATGTGTCCAGTTATCAGAAATAATATCATACAGCGTATGCGGAGCATTTTTTAAACCATTATCCATTTTATCTGCAACACCGTCTTCAATTTCTTTTATTTCCTCCCGTATTGAAATCAATGCTTCGCAAAAGCGATCTAATTCTTCTTTGCTTTCACTTTCAGTGGGTTCAATCATAAGTGTGCCTGCAACAGGAAATGAAACTGTAGGCGCATGAAATCCATAGTCCATCAACCTTTTAGCGACATCTTCTACTTCCAACCCAATAGTATGTTTCCAGTTTCTGAAATCAATTATGAATTCATGCGCTACTCTCCCGCTCTTACCTAAAAATAAAATATCATACTGTTTTTCAAGTCTGCTTTTTAAATAATTTGCGTTGAGTATTGCATATTTTGTTGCATCTACACAACCTTGTTTACCCAGCATTTTTATGTAGCCATAGCTGATCAATAAAATGCTTGCACTGCCATATTGGGCAGCATTAATTGCAGAAATATGTTTTTCTCCTCCAACTTTTACAACAGGATGTCCCGGTAAATAAGGTTTAAGTTTATCATTTACACAAATTGGACCCATCCCAGGTCCACCGCCGCCATGCGGGATGGCAAATGTTTTATGTAAGTTCAAATGACAAACATCTGCGCCGATTCTTGCCGGGGAAGTAAGCCCAACTTGTGCATTCATGTTAGCACCGTCCATGTATACCAAACCCCCATTCTCATGAATGATTTGACATATATCAATGATAGTTTCTTCAAATACCCCGTGTGTACTTGGGTAAGTAACCATCAATGCTGAAAGATCGTTTTTATGTTCCTCCGCCTTTTGCTTCAGATCAGACATATCAATATGCCCTTCTTCATCGCTTTTTACAACTATCACTTCCATGCCCGCCATTACTGCGCTTGCAGGGTTAGTGCCATGTGCACTTGCAGGGATTAACACTTTGTTTCTGTGACTGTTACCATGATCAATGTGATAAGCTCTTATCACCATCAACCCCGCATATTCTCCCTGGGCACCGCTGTTCGGTTGCAGCGAACAACCGGTAAATCCTGTAATGGCACAGAGATCATTTTCCAACTCATGAATAATTTCAAGATACCCTTCCGCTTGTTCCATCGGGATAAAAGGATGCATTGCTGAAAACTCAGGCCAAGTGATGGGAAGCAGTTGAGATGCCGCATTTAGTTTCATTGTACAACTTCCAAGCGGGATCATGGAAGTAGTGAGTGAAAGATCTTTGTTCTCCAGCCTTTTTATGTAGCGCATCATTTCACTTTCACTGTGATAAAGATTAAAAACTGGATGTGTTAAGTAACTGCTGGTTCTTTCAAATGTTGGTGATATGTTTGCTGAAATACTTTTTTCGGAAGTTATCTCAGAAGTGTTACCGTTTGAAGTTCCCTTCGCTTCAGCAAACACAGAAAGGATGTCTTTTATATCCTGTAGATCAGTAGTTTCATCAATTGATATTTGAATGGTTGATGGAGTAGGGTAATAAAAGTTCATGAACTTCCCCATCGCATGTTGATGAATAATTCCACATAAATTTCCCGCTTCTATATATAGTGTATCAAAGAAAAATTTATTTGTTTGATGATAACCGATTTTTTTCAGATTCTCATTTAGCAGGCATGCTAGTGTATGCGTTTTTTCAGCAATCGCTTTTATTCCTTTCGGGCCATGATATGTTGCGTACATGCCCGCCATGATGGCAAGAAGTGCCTGAGCTGTACAAATATTTGAAGTTGCTTTTTCTCTGCGGATGTGTTGTTCCCTTGTTTGTAATGCCATGCGCAAAGCCGGTCGATTATCCCTGTCAACACTCACCCCAATGATTCTCCCGGGAATACTTCTCTTAAACTCGTCTTTTGTAGCAAAGAAAGCTGCATGAGGGCCACCGTAACCCATCGGCACACCGAAGCGTTGTGAATTTCCTACTGCGCAATCTGCTCCCAATTCACCGGGTGATTTGATAACTGCAAGGGCAAGAATATCAGCCGCAAGCGTTACATAAATATTATTTGCATGCGCTGTAGAAATAAAACTTGTATAATCATAAATATTCCCATTCCCTGCAGGGTACTGTAATAATGCCCCGAAATAACTTTCATTTAACTCAATTGCATCATGATTACCTATTACCAACTCAATTCCGAGCGGCCCTGCTTTTGTCTTCAGAATATCTACTGTTTGAGGAAAACAAAGACTACTTACAAAAAATTTATTGTGCAGAATATCTTTTTTGTTTTTTTGATGAAAGAACATGATCATCGCTTCAGCAGCTGCAGTTCCTTCATCCAGTAAACTTGCATTCGCAATTTCCAAACCAGTAAGATCACTTATCATTGTTTGAAAATTCAGGATCGCTTCTAGCCTTCCTTGTGCAATCTCAGCCTGGTAAGGAGTGTATTGAGTGTACCAACCCGGATTTTCCAGGATATTTCGCCTGATCACTGAGGGGGTGATGGTGTTATAATATCCAAGCCCGATGTAACTTCTATACACTTTATTTTTCTGTGCATGTTTTCGCAGGTTCTGCAGGTATTGATATTCAGTAACACTATCAGCAATTTTTAACTCTTCCCTGATCCTGATATTTTCAGGTACAGTTTCATCAATGAGTTGTTCCAAGGAATTTACACCGATCACTTTCAGCATTTCCTGTACATCTGTTTCATTGGGGCCTATATGCCGTTTTGCAAAATTGTCGAATGAAGTTATTCTAAGTTCCACTGTAGTATTTTTATGAAATTTTATGCCTGAGGCAGCGCAAAATTAAGCATTGAACATTGGTAATTTCAAGTTGCGAAGAAGGTAAAATCCTTTCAAAAGAAGTTTAATTTACATCCCCTCTTTTTTCTTTTCTTCTTCTTTTATCTTATCACCTTGCTTCAGCATGGTAGAGATGGTGTTATAAGGACCGCTTACAATTTTTTGTTCTTCTGAAAGCCCTTCTTTAATTTCAATATAGTCATCATCCTGCAAGCCTGTTTTTATTGTTGTTTCTGCTATCGTATCACCTACCACTGTAAATACTATTTCCCTGATTCTTTCTTCCCCGATAGAGGCAGTTGTATCTTCCCTTGTTGTAACCGCTTGTATTGGTATGGTTAACACTTGAGAGGCTGTATTTGTTTTGATAACTGCAGTAGCGCTCATGCCGGGGTAAAAAGGATATTTTCCATTTTTCTCTTTCGGAGTAAGATCTGCATAATTTTCAGGTAGCAACATGATTCGTACACTAAAGTTCGTAGCCTGCTCTGTTGCCATTTGCAAGGCATTACTACTTCCTGCGGAGTTTGCAATTTGTGTAACGATGCCCCGGAACTTTCTGTCAAGGTATGCGTCTACTTCTACTAATGCAGAGTCCCCTATATTGATACGCAAAACATCGTTTTCACTTACATCTACCCTTACTTCCATGTGATTGAGGTCAGCAACACCCATCAAGAGGTCGCCGCTCATTTGTATTGTTCCCAACACCTTTTCCCCTTTCTTTTTATTTAGCCCGAAAACAGTACCACTCACTGGGGAATAAATACTGGTACGTTTAAAATTGTTGCGCATTTCTTTCAACATCGCCTCGCTGCTTTTTACTGTGTATTCCATTGCAGTTACGCCTTCCTTTGCAATTTCATACTGTGCTTTCGCCGTATTATATGCAAGTGTTGCCTGGTCATAATCGCTTTGAGAGATCACTTTATCATTGAACAATTTTGTACTCCTATCATAACTAATTTTTGCATCATCGGCATTGAGTTTCGCTTGCAACACCTGGCCCCTTGCACTGGCAAGTTGTGCTTTTGTATTGTCTAATGCTGCCTGGCTCTGCTCCACCTGGCTTTCATAAATATCAGGATTGATGCGCATGAGCAATTCACCTTCATTTACCCATTGGCCTTCTTTCACCGGCAGGTCAACTATCTCACCTGATATTTCTGCTGTTACTTCAATATAATTTACCGGGTGAATTTTTCCGCTGGCTGTAACTGTTTCTATTATGTCCCGGCGTTGTGCTGTATCAGTTTGCACAATGATGCCCATACTTCCTCCAAACCAGCCTGCTATTTTCCCAATTATCAGAAATGCTATAAGCACTATTACAGCGATGATTAATATGTTTCTTGTCTTCATTATTTGTTAGTAAAATGTATTATATTTTTGAATGACCTTAACCTTGTGTTCCTGATTTGCCTTTCCTGAAAACTTGTTTTATTAATTTTTAAAAATTCAATGGAATTCCAAGGTAATAATCTATTACTTTTCGTTTAAAGACAAAATCATACTTGGCTTGTATTAATGCTATTTCAGCTTGTGCCAGGTTATTTTCAGCAATGGTATAACTTAAACTATTGCTTTGCCCTGCAGCAAATTTTTTTTGTTCAAAGTCAAATGCTTTTTGTGAGGCATTGAAACTTAACAATGCTGCATCATAACCAGACTTTGCTGCTTTACAATTGGTTACAGCCTGTACAACACTTTTCTTTAATTCATTAATAGCCGATAGTTGGGCAATCTCTGTGTTCAGGTAATTGAGCTGTGCATTTTGCTTACTGAGGATTACCTGCCCGTTATTAAAAATTGGAATGGTTAAGTTTAATCCCAAACCGCCGTTAAAATTGTTTTCAATCTGCGTTCCATAAGGATCAGGGGGGACAGGGCCTGTAATATCAAACCCCTCGGCATCTGAGTAACTGGTTCCAACACTCCCGCCTAAACTCAGGTTAGGAAGCGCAACGCCATTTGCAATTTTAATCCCTAATTCATCACTTTTTAACTGGTAATCATATTTTTTAATGCCTGGCTGTGTGGCAAGTGCTGCATTTATAACAGTTTGTTCATCGGGAATTTCTTCTTGCAACAAATTTTCAAATCTGTCTATATCAGCATATACAATCTGAATTTTCTGTGATGGTTCAAGTTGTAATAAATTTTTCAGGTCCAGGTAAGCAAGATCAACTGCATTTTTTGCATTTACAAGGTTTACTTCATCAGCAGCTATTTGA
>JBJXHH010000030.1:0-26900 GCA_046160675.1 Chitinophagales bacterium | reverse complement strand
TCAGAGGTCACAAAAAATACCTCAGCTGTTTTAGAAAACATCATCAATAAAAATTTTCCCGCTGAATATTTAAAAGTCATAGAAACTGATGCTACCGGAACTCAACAACTACTGAAGGAGAAATTTGATTTTATCTTCTTCACCGGAGGTACAAAAGTAGGGCAGATAGTGTATGAGGCTGCTGCAAAACACCTGACTCCTGTTGCCCTGGAGTTGGGGGGCAAATCTCCTTGCCTAGTGGATGAAAATGTAAATCTTGAAATAGCTGCGAAAAGAATCAGCTGGGGAAAATATATGAATGCCGGGCAAATTTGTGTAACGCCTGATTACTGCCTGGTTCATAAAAACATAAAAGAAAAATTTATTCTGGAAATACAAAAAAATATTGAACATGCTTTCGGCACTGATGCTCAGCAAAGTACATATTACGGCCGGATAGTAAATGATGCCCATGTAAACAGGATTGAAAAGTTACTGAGTGGTGTAAAAATTATACACGGAGGCAAAATTGACAAGCCTGACAGGTATATTGAGCCTACCATTCTTGAAGTGGAAAACATTTCTGCGCCTATAATGCAGGAAGAAATTTTCGGCCCTCTCCTCCCAATCATAAGTTATACAAACATTGATGAAGCCATCAATATTATACAGAAAAATCCAGACCCGCTTGTGTTGTATGTTTATACAAATAACCGTAATATAGTAAAAAAGCTTATGCAAGAAGTTAAAGCAGGCGATATGTGTGTGAACGAAAACATCCTGCATTTTGGGCAAGTGTATATGCCTATTGGAGGTGTTGGTGCAAGTGGTATAGGGAAATATCAAGGCAGGAATTCTTTTACGGAATTCTCTCATAAAAAAAGTGTGCTGGATAAAAAATTCTTTCCGGATTTTACTTTCCGTTATCCGCCTTACACTGAATTCAAGTTTAAACAACTCAAATTTTTCTTTCGCAATTTTTGGGGGTGACTATTCAGTTAGGAAAGAATACCAGGCGCAAGAAAATCTATTTTATTCTATATATCGGGTGGCATGTTTATTACAAGGATTCAGCAAGGCTGTATTTCATCACCTGCTCATCGCAACATAATCTTTAATTAAAATTCTTATAAAACCAATCTTATCATGCGGTATCCTGTCTAATTCTAATCTCTCTTTTACAATTTCCAGCGCATCATTTAATGCTTCAAAATGTGCATCATTGTTATTTTGGCTATACCTGTCCATCACTTCTTTTAGAAGTAGCATGTCCTGTTCGCTAAATTGTTTTACTGCCGGGTATTGAGGTTCATAATTTTCAAGCGAGCGAATATTCAAAAGGTCATTTAAAAGTATCTTTTGTCTCGGGGAAGTTTTTATAACAGTTGTATTTGCAATCACATCCCCTAAGCGCTGCCCTTTAGGAGATGAACTGATGGTCATGCAAGCCACTGCACCCAATGAACCCATAATGTCAATGGCTCTGAAAGCCCAGCGTATAAAGTAATCGTTAAGTGAAGGAAGTATGCCGTCAATTTTCACCACCTTTAAGCCTACAGCCATTTTGCCAACAGAACGCCCGTCAAAAATTATTTCAGAGAATAAACTGTAGAAAAGAGTTACAGGAATATAAACCAGGTAATATCCGAAGCTGCCTGTAAAAGCCACTACTACCTCAAACAGAATCCAGGCAAGAATATTCAGCACAACTAGATCAATAAAAAAAGCAAATATTCGATCCTGCAACGAGGCTAGCTCATAGCTGATTGTCACATTCTGACTTGTTAAAATATCAATGCTACGCACAAAAAATTATCTTTTATATTTAATCCGCAAATGAAAGAAACGTTTTTCATACAGCAAAATAAACAAAAGTGGGAGGAGTTTGAAACAGAATTCGCCAAAGAAAAGAAAGACCCTGAGAAACTCAGCAGTTTGTTCGTACAGATTACAGATGATCTCTCTTATTCAAGAACTTATTACCCAAACCGTTCTGTAAAAATTTTTCTAAACAACCTTGCGCAAAAAGTTTTCACTTCCATTTACCGAAACCGGGCAAGGCGAAGGAAAAAGTTCTTCGCTTATTGGAAAGAAGAGATACCAAAGATCATGTATGAAAGCCGCATGCGCTTGTTATTTGCTTTTTTACTGTTTACAATTTCTATGTCAATAGGAATCATCTCTAGCATACATGACCCCGGATTTCCAAGACAAATATTAGGTGATGCTTATGTGAATATGACAGAAGAAAATATTGATAATGGAGACCCGATGAATGTGTATAAAGACGCAGATAGCACAAACATGTTTTTCGGCATCACCTGGAATAACCTCAGGGTTGCTTTTTGGTGTTTTATCCTGGGAATATTCCTTGGGGCAGGTACTGCTTATATTATCATCTTTAATGGAATTATGCTCGGAGTGTTTCAATATTTTTTTATTGAAAGAGATTTATTTGCTGAGTCTTTTCTTACCATATGGGTACATGGCGCCCTAGAGATTTGTGCCATTGTAATTTCAGGTGCAGCAGGTTTTGAACTGGGAAAAGGGATACTATTGCCCGGCACATATAGTCGATTGCAATCCTTCAGGATAAGCGCTATTAGGGGCATCAAGGTGTTTACAGGTATTATTCCAATAATTATTATTGCAGGTTTTAATGAGAGCTTTTTAACCCGATATACAGAAGTGAACGACTGGGTGCGAGGAACATTGATAGCTATTGAATTCGCTTTCATGTTCTTTTATTATGTGTATTTCCCTTGGAAAAAATCAAAGACGGGCTTTGCAGTGAAAGAAAGGCAGGAAGAGTTGCCCCCTGCACTGGAAATGCAATTTCGTTTTGATACAATTAAAACCGGTGCTTCTGTTTTTGCTGATGGCTTTTTGTTGTTCGGTAAGTACTATGCAGCAATCATAAAAGTTTCCGCATTGATTTCAATTTCATTTTTTTTTGTTTTTCTGTTTTTTATACAGGGGACTGACTATTTTAATTCCACCAGCAATATCCTGCAAAAAATGCTTCTCCTGCTGGACATGAAAAACAATGTGAGCCGGTTTGCATTGAATACTTTCATGATAGGCATGGCTTTTTCTTTTTTCTCATATTGTGTTATTGCCACAAAAGAAGGGACAACGCTTTCTTTCAAGAAGTATCTTACACACTTATTAAGAAACAGTATTCCCTGTTTTTCTGCCGCAGCTTTGCTTGTGTTGTTGTGTTCCATCAATGGCAATATCAGGTTCTTATTGACCATTCTGGCTTTTCCTTACCTCTGTCTATATGTTGCACAAGGCACATCAGGAAAGGGTCTCAAACAAAAATTCAGTCTAATTTTTTTTCGCACAAACATTGGGTATCTGTTCCTTGTTTCAGCAGCATTTATTTTACTAAGTTGTGTTATCCTCATCCTAAGTAACCTTGGTCTCTCCCAACTCCTTCTTGAGATCCTTGAGTTCAACCTTCCTTTTGACGAGCAGGTAAAGCAGACTCTTTTACGCTCCATCCTTGCAGTGATCATTACATTTGAGGCAATTCTTTTGTTTAGCATATTCTTTTTTAACATGTCTTTTCTGCATTACAGTATGCTGGAAACAAGAACTGCAGAAAATCTTAAGCAAAGAATACAACAACTCAAAAGTGTTAGACCCACATAAAACCACCACATGAATTATTTTCCAAAACTTCAACTCTTATTTCTTTTACTTTATTTAATTTTTTTGTTACAGAACGTACCTGCTGCAACATTTCATGCAATTGATTCTGCAGCATGGAAAGAAGCTGTTGATGGGCTTGATTACACAGAAACTCCTATCGAGGAAGCAGAAACTTTACCTGTACAAGAATTACCTGAGTACCAAGTAAGCAGAACACTGCAGGTAATTTTATTTATTGTTGTAATCGGCCTGCTGGTATATATCCTTCTCCGCATTTTCGGTAAAGATATTTTCGCTCCAAACAAAAAAGTAAAAACTGATGCTTCCGCAACCATTACTGACCTAGATGAAAAACCGATGGAAAGCGACCTTGAACGGTTCCTGCGGGAAGCACTACAGCGCAAAGATTTCCGGCTCGCAATTCGCATTTATTATCTCATGATCCTGCAGGCACTGCATGAAAAGGAGATCATATCCTGGAGAAAAAACAAAACAAACAAGGATTATGTAATTGAAACTTCAGACAGAATGTTCTCACAACAGTTTGCCGGAAATACTTTATTGTTTGAATATGTGTGGTACGGTGAAAAGATGCTTGAAGAAGTGCAATTCAACAAACTGCACCCCTCCTTTTTAAATCTCATTGACGTCATAAACAAAAGCCAGGGATGAAAAAAAACAAGGATATAGTTTGGATCGTCCTCGGTGTTCTGCTTTTGGGCGGGTTAATCCTACTTCTCTTTAGCATGAATGAAAGGCGCTACAACTGGAACGAAACTTACTACATTAACGATGAAGAACCCTTCTGTAACAGCGTATTGCTTGAACTTGCTGAAACATATTTTCCCGGAAAAGAGTTGGGCGTAGTGAATCGTAATATCTATCGTGTAATGGATACAATTCAAAGTCTTGATCATAAAAATTACTTTTTTTCGGGCTATACTTTTTTCATGGATGATACTACTTTAAATAAATTTCTCGAATTTATTTATAAAGGCAATGATGCTTTTATTTCTGCAAATAGTTTTTCTGATGAAGTAGCGGAAGAATTGTTCAGGTCAGTTGAAAATCAGGTCCCTTCTTCTGATAGTCTAAGTAAATCACTGGATGATAGTCTGGAAGAAAGTTTTTCTTACGGAGATTATCTTGATGAAGACAACAATACCTCATTTAAAAGTATGCTGCATACATCCCCTGCACAAAATATCAACTTGAATTTTGTACAGAAAGATTTTTCAACTGTGAATGGTTACCCCTATACCTATACAATAAGAGATGAACCACGGACCTATAACTGGAAATATTTTACTGAAGAATTTATGCTGAAAGAAGGAAAAAGTTATGAAATGAACCCGTTAGGAAAAGTAAGTTCAGGTGGATATAACTTCATAGAACTGAAGCATGGGCGGGGTACAATTTATTTCTTTACAACCCCTCTCTTGCTTACAAATATGTACCTTATCGAAAAAGAAAATCTTGACTATACATCTAAACTATTAAGCCACCTGAAGCCCGGAGATATTATCTGGGATGAATATTCAAAACGCAGGCACGGCGGGGATTATATGCCTCCTTCATCGGAGGGCCCCTTGGGTTTTATTTTATCGCAGCAGTCTTTACGATGGGCATGGTATCTCTTGCTAACAGGTTTGTTAACCTTCCTTGTATTTAAAGGGAAACGCATGCAACAGGCTATTCCTGTAACTGAACCTAACATTAATAAGTCGCTGGAGTTTTCACAAACTATCGGCCGGATGCATTACTTAAGCAGAAACACAAAAAATCTTGCCCGGCAAAAAATGAAGTTATTTCAGCATCATATAAAAGAACGTTACAGGCTGCCTGCGCATGATCCTAATGATATTTTATTTCAAAAACTTTCTATGCATGCACAACTTCCGGAAAAAGATATAAGGCATATTTTTACAACCTATAAATATATTGAGGCGCAAAATTCAATTTCTGATGATGACATTATAGATTTTCACAATTTGCTGGATACTTATTATAAAAACTGTAAATAAAATGGAAGAACAAAACTTTTACCAGGAAAATTCGCCGGAGTTACAACGTCTTCAGATGCATGTAATGAACATGCGCAACGAGATGCACAAAGTCATTATTGGGCAAAATAAGTTATTTGAACTCCTCATCGCTGGGGTTTTTTCCGGAGGGCATATTCTCATTGAAGGTGTGCCGGGTATAGCGAAAACGCTTGCTGCACAATTGCTTGCAAAGACAATGAATACAAGCTTCTCGAGGATTCAGTTCACTCCAGATCTTATGCCAACAGATGTGCTGGGGGCATCCATCTTCAATCAAAAAACATTTGAATTTACCTTCCGCAAAGGCCCTGTTTTTTCTAATATCGTTTTGATTGATGAAATCAACAGGTCTCCTGCGAAAACACAAGCTGCATTATTTGAAGTGATGGAAGAACAGCAGGTTACGATGGATGGAACAACCTATCCACTAGAAACTCCATTTTATGTTATTGCCACACAAAACCCGATTGAACAGGAAGGAACCTACAAATTACCTGAGGCACAACTTGACCGTTTCCTGTTCCGCATCAAGATCACCTACCCCTCCTTGGAAGAAGAAAAACAAATTCTTCATCGCTTTAAAGACGATTTTACAAACCGCCAGAAAGCAAATGTTCATGCGGTACTCAGTACTGAAGATTTGAAGCAGTGCAAAGAGGTTGTCGAAAAAGTTTTCATTAAACAAGAATTGCTTGATTACATTGCCGTAATTGTGAACAGTACTAGAACTCATGGAGATCTTTTCCTCGGTGCTTCCCCAAGGGCTTCCCTTGCCATTATGAAAACATCAAAAGCAATAGCTGCTATGAACGGGAGAAATTTTGTAACACCGGATGACATCCATTATGTATCGTACCCGGTTTTAAATCATCGAATCATTGTAAGCCCTGATAAAGAGCTTGAAGGTGCCGATCCGGAATCAGTAATAAAATCCATTATTGAAAAAATTGAAGTGCCCAGATGAAAAATCCGTTCAGGAATATTTTTATCACTAACAGGTTTTATTGGCTGCTTGCAGGCATCATTGTTTTGTTTATTTTTAGTTTCGGGTATAATTTTTTATTTCCTTTTGCACAATCTATCCTCATCGTATTTATTGCGCTGTGTTTAGTTGATATCATTTTACTTTTTAATTCTTCAACAAAGGTAAATTGTGAAAGGCAGGTGGCTCCAGTGTTTTCGCTGAGTGATGAAAACCCTGTGCATTTGTTGCTACAAAGCAAATCGAGAATTGGTCTCTGGTTGAATATTCTTGATGAAATTCCTTACCAGTTTCAAAAGCGAGATTTCAGTATTCGGCTTTTCCTTGCAGCAGGAAAAGAGAAAAAGATAGATTATACATTGCGTCCTGTAAAAAGGGGAGAATACATTTTCAGGAACATCAACATTTTTGCGCAGAGTTTTTTCAGGTTGGCAGAAAGAAGGTTTGTTTTTAACAAGCAAGCGGAAACCCATGTGTATCCTTCAATTCTTCAGATGAAAAAATATGAACTTCGTACAATGAATAGAATCGCATTTTTTGAGGGGGTAAAAAAAATGCGACGTATAGGGCATAGTTATGAATTTGACCAGATAAAACAATATGTGCAGGGAGATGATATCAGAAGTATTAACTGGAAAGCCACCGGCAGGACAGGTGAACTGATGGTGAATCACTACGAAGATGAAAAGGCGCAACAGATTTACTGTATTATAGATAAGAGCCGGACGATGAAGATGCCTTTTGATGACCTGAGCCTCGTTGATTATTCTATAAACTCAGCTTTGGTGATTTCAAACATTGCGATGAGGAAAGAGGATAAAGCTGGGCTTATTACCTTCAGTGATAAAATAGGTACAACTTTGCACCCTGAAAAACACCGGGCACACCTGAGAAAAATTCTTCAGGCTCTTTATAACGAAAAGGAACGTTTTCTTGAGGCAAATTATGAACTCCTTTACCTTCACATCAGAAATTCTGTGAGGGTAAGAAGCCTACTGTTTCTTTACACAAATTTTGAAAGTTTCTATGCTATTGAGAGGGTTGTGAATATTCTGCGAAAAATCAACAAACTACATTTGCTGGTGGTGATATTTTTTGAGAATGATGAAATTGCCAGATACAGCAGATCTGAAGCGAAAACATTGGAAGATATTTATCTGACTACCACTGCCGAAAGGTTTGTAGTCGAGAAAAAACTCATTCAGCAAGAACTCACAAAGTATGGCATACAAACCATTATCACCTCACCGGCGGACCTTTCAATTAATACTATTAATAAATATCTTGAGCTGAAAGCAAGGGGACTTATTTGAGTGTGAAGCGGTAGAGCTCTAAAACGTAAAAAAATGATTCAGAAGGCATTAGAAAATTCACATTTCTTTCACTACATAAGTTGAAGCAATTATATCATGAAGTGCTTGTTTTTTGTCACTAAAAGCCGCTATGATAAAACCAATAAGCAGAATAATTGCAGATATGATCTTTGATAAACTGCGGATAATGGATTGCCCGACAGTAATTCTTCCACCTTCTTTGCTCACTACTTTTATACCCATTATCTGTTTGCCAAGGGTTGCCTGCTTCGGGCTGCTTTCCATGTATGTAAAATAAACAAGAATTAAAATATTCCCGTACCATATCACTCCCATCGCAAGATCAAAAAAGTCAATTCCCAAGATTATGCTGATGAACCAATTGAGCAAAAACAACAAAATAAAATCAATAATGGTAGCGAAAAATCTCTGCGTAAAGCTTGCATATACAGGCGATTTATTCAATTGCTCTTCATCAAGCATTGGGATATTTGTTATACTCACTCTTCCTCTTCTCCTCCAAGTTCATCAATATCATCCTGCAGTTCATTTTCTGAAAGTGTGAAACCATATTTATTTGCAAACGCTTGCTGCGCCTGTAAAAAAATATTATCAATCCTTGCTTCCTCAGCGCTCATATTCTCCATTAGAGACATTATTTTTTCCTGTTCTTCAATCGTCGCATTTTCATTTGTCATAAAATTGATAAGCAAGTAGTATTCATTAGCAATTACTTTCTTATAGAAAGTGAATAGATTTAGAGCTGCCTCAAGAAATTCTGAATTATTATCGTAAGGCGTAATTATAGTAATTTTCTCCAGCGAAGTGTTACACTGCAATTTCAGTTCTTCATATTCCCTGAAAATCCCGGTTTTATATGATTCCATATCGCCACCTTCATTAAAGGCGTTACTAAGCTCAAGAATGGCGTTTCCAATGGCGTTTTGTTCATTTACAATATAGTCATTGTAAGCTATTGCATCAGTGAATGTAACCTGTGCATAGCATACAAGTGTTGTCAATCCGCTTACTAAAAAGAGCATGAATCTTCTCATATTCAAATTTTTGTCAAAAATACGGTATTACCCCTATTTATGATTTTTGAAAATGGCTTAAATAAATAAAAAATGCTGGGTATCTTTGCGCCCTGCCAAAATGGCGTTCATAAAAAAACAATTGTAAACGATGAAATTAATCATGTATTCAATCCTGGCGGGCACAGTTGCATTTGTGTCTTGCGAAGGGGCTAAAAAAAACACTGGGAGTATGACACTCACTAACGAACAAGATTCAGTAAATTATGCTTTGGGTATTAATGTTGGAGAGAGTTTAAAACAACTCGGTGTTAGTGAAATTAATGAAGAAATACTCACAATGGCTATAAACCAGGCATTTGCAGGCGACACAACCGTGCTGATGGATAATGAAAAAGCTATGCAGTATTTAAATGTGTATTTCCAAAAAATGCAGATTGAAAAATCAAAAAAGAACCTGGAAGAAGGCAAAAAGTTCCTCGAAGAAAACGGCAAAAAAACGGGAGTTATAACAACTGCAAGTGGTCTACAGTATCAGGTTATAACTGAGGGTACCGGGGCAAGTCCTGTTGATGGCGACAAAGTAACTGTACACTACACAGGTACCTTGATTGATGGAACAAAATTCGACAGCAGCTACGATTCGGGTCAACCTCTTACTTATCCAATTAACAACTTTGTAAAGGGCTGGACAGAAGTATTGAAACTTATGAAAGAAGGCTCTAAGTATAAAGTATGGATTTCCTCAGAGTTAGGATACGGGCAGCAAGGCAATCAACGCATACCCCCAAATGCAACACTAATTTTTGACATGGAGTTGATAAAAGTAATCCCTTCCGCTGAAGGCAATAAGGTGCCTGATGGCAATAAATAATTAAGTCAAGTATAAGTTTTCGACAAAAGACTGCATCTTATGTGCAGTCTTTTTGTTTCTGCTTCCATCATATATTCAGGTTGCAGAAAAGTTTTTCTGAGCTTGTTGAAAATTACGTTTTTTACGATAATGTTAAGAAATTGTCTTTTTAATATGAAATAATCTACCTTACTTTTGAAACGAATGAAAAGAATTATCATTATTCTGCTTGTTGTACTAGGGTTTGTTAAGTTTACAAAAAGCCAGACTATTGCTATTACTGAGATTATGTATAATTCAGATAGTACGCTACAAAGTAAAAATTGGGTTGAACTTTATAACTATGGCACCGCTTCAGTAAACATAAGTAACTGGATACTCAGAGATGAAACAGCAATTAATTTTTTTACTGTACCTTCTGCCACAAGCATAGCAGCTGGTTCATACCTAGTACTCGCTCAAAGGCTCGACACTTTTATGATGGTTTACCCGTCGGTTTCAAATGTGATAGGTTCTTTTGAATTTGGTTTGGATAATACTTCCGGAAGTGTACGCATCTATGATGCAGATGATAACCTTGTTAAATCTGTAAACTATGTTGATTCATTACCATGGCCAAATGGAGCAGATGGATTGGGTCCTTCGCTACAAATTAATGATGAAACGGGAGATGCAAATGATCCCACTAACTGGTTTGCAGGTTGTATTGGCGGCTCTCCGGGTGTTGCCTATACGCCATGTGACTATTCTATTGTAGTGAGTGAGATTAATTATCACAGCGCTGATGACTTTGATATGAAGAACTGGATAGAACTCTGGAATCATACCAATAACCCCATTAATATTTCTAATTGGAAGTTTAGAGATAATAATATCAATAATATTTTTACTTTCCCTTCTAGCACAACATTAGATGCGGGCGAACGCCTTGTTATTTGTGATAGCTTACCAGCAATGAATTCACTCTGGCCTTTTGTTTCAAACATTATTGGTGAATTTGATTTTGGCTTAAGCAATAATGGGGATGGCGTTAGATTATATGATGCTTCAGATAAACTTCAATACAGCGTACGATATGATGATGAGTTGCCGTGGCCTGCTGATGCTGACGGATTGGGATATACGCTTGAACTTTTAAGCGAAGGCATAAATCCGAATCTTGCTTCAAGTTGGTTTGCCGGATGCCCTCATGGTTCGCCGGGTTCAGAGTTTACTCTGCCTTGTGGTGTTAGCATTGAAGAAACCGGGTTGGAAACAAACATCACAGTTTCCCCTAATCCGTTTTCTAATTCAGTGCATTTTACTATTCATGAACATATTGTTGCTGGCATTGAAGAAATTTTTATTGTCAATTTGTTCGGGCAAAAAATTATTACACTCGCACTTGCAAATACATTTACTTGGGATGGAAAAGATGTAGCGGGAAATGAAGTTTCCGATGGTTTTTACCTACTCCTTGTACGAAATAAAAATGGAACTTTTATTCAAAAAGAAATTGCGAAGCAATAGCTTTCAGAAATAGAAAGAATAACTTCCTGTTTCAAACCTTGGATTTACTACATTGTTATAAATGCTGCCGAAAGAATAGGTAACCCTGAAAAACCCGTAAAGGCTGTAGCTTTTAGCCAGCTCTTTTTGTTGTAATAAAATATCTTCATCGCTTGCACCTGACTTAGGTAAGTTAAGTTGATCATGGATGATGTTATATGAAAAGAAGCCCCCAATTGAAAGGCCCTCATAGATGCGCCAGTTCAAATTTCCAAAAAAATTCAAACTGTTTTTACTGAAATCATGAAAATAATGCGCCCCACCCACCCCAGTGGATACAGAGCCCCATTTTTGTGTGAGCGAAAGTGAAACATCCATTGCCTGGCTGAATAATAGTTCCGAAGTCTTATCATATATCGTTGTATCTGTATAATCACTGTATTGCCCTCGCACCCTATAAAAAAATGATAATAGTTTTGATGTAGACTCTGAATAGGGAAAGATATCGTATTCAACTGCAGGTGCAAAAATGATGTTATTATCGTAATTGCTGTATGTGCTGTTATTATAATAAGAATCAAAACCTGCACTCAAATGTTCTCCGAGACTTTTTACAATAGTAAAATTTCCATAGGCAGAATTATTTTTGGAAATTATGGTATCTCCTACTTCTTCGCCGAAAATAAACTTAGAATTATTGCTGTTTATACCTCCATTTAAATTTATTTTCCAATCGTCCGTTACTTTATTTGCAGAAATATTCCCACCGTAATAATAGTACTTGTATGAATTTTCAATGCTGGCATTTCCGCTACCGCTGATGGAAAAAACCCAGTTATTCCATTTATCTTCTTCTTCCCTATCCATTGCATCTTCATTTGCTTGGGTAAAATTGATTTCCACTGCAGTAGCATTGGGTAGTTTTGCGATAAACGCAAGCAATCCCATTTTCATTTTTTGGACGAGCCCGGCCCTTGTTTCATCTTCCGTACTAATTGAATTTGCAATATGTCTTATTGTGTCGTTCTTTCCGGCAAAATCCTGCTGTCCTATGTAAAACAAAGTGAACTCAGTTCCACCACTACCGGTTTGCTGCTGGGTAATGATTAAATGTACCTGAGCATCAAATCTGTCCCTCACATAGTTGATAAAAGTTACATTTTGTTTAATATACTCTTGATAAAAATTAGCGCCATCAAGGTATACATTCAGGTAATCCTTTTGTAGTGAATCACTTGACGTTACCTGTGAGTAGGTTTTCATGTTCATCACTATGAATGCAACAAAAATATAGTTTTTGAAAGAAAACATAAGTATTGAATTTAAAGTATGATGTGTAAGTTACATAAAGGTTACATAGAGGCTTTTTGGTTTATCTCCCTTGAACCGTGCCTCTAAACGAATTGTTTTAACCAACTATTGTTTAACTGAATAAGAAATCGCTCATCGAGTTCTCGTTTTGTTTGCACTAACGTATTATAAAAAAGGGTGTTTTCTGTTATTTTGCCTTCCTCCAGGAGCATTCTGATGTTTGAAATTTCAACCGTTTCAATAGCATCATTACTTTTAAAACTAACAAGCATTCGGTTGAACAAATCAATATTCAAATCTTGCTCGACGTTTTTCAGGAATTGTACAGACTTATCTATTGAACAACCGCTTGCATTATTTCGTGATTCATCCACCATCAGCAAAATAAACCTATCTTCAATCACCTTTCCAGCAGCTTTTAGTTGCTGGTTATGAGCACTCCATTCTTCAGAAAAAACTGATAACTTATTATTCAGCGACTCTATCTCATTTTCATTAAAAGGCCTTGATGATTGATAAATCCATAGCTTTGATTGAGGAGGAAAGGTATTCATAGAATTAATTAATTATGCTTGTTAAGATAACTTTCAATGAAAAGAAAAATTAAAAATAAAAAAAGGCATTAAACATGTTTATATAAATACAATCCTATAAAATTGCTTCCTGAAATTAATATTATTTGTTTTATTCAATAAGATATCTAACATTGGATATAAAACAATAGAATATTAAAAACAGATACGCTAACTATAAATATGATCACTCTAAAGATCATATTCAAATATGTTTCCTCAATATCCCAAAACGGAGGTAAGTAAAGGTAAATAAAATATGCAATCAAGTTAGAAAAAAAGATTCCAATGTTATATACTAATCTCTTTCGTTCCCACCATTTGTAAATTTCAAGTTTTTAAGAGTTAGTATATTTCATAGTCTCAAATCAAATCACAGCTCATAGCCACCAACTCAGCTACATCATACACTTTTACATCCTCTTCTTTATTTTTTGCCTTCACTCCATCTGTCATCATAGTCATACAAAATGGGCAGGCAGATGCTATAATATCAGGTTTTACCTCTAAAGCTTGCTCTGTTCTCAAAACATTTACTTCCATCAAACCCGCTTCGGCTTCTTTAAACATTTGCGCTCCTCCGGCACCACAACAAAGCCCCCTGCTCTTGCAGCTTTTCATCTCAACAAGTTCTGCATCTAATGTTTCCAACACTTTCCTTGGCGCTTCATAAATATTGTTTGCTCTACCTAAATAACAGCTATCATGGTAAGTTATTCTTTTTCCGTGAAAACTCCCTCCGTCCACTTTCAATTTTCCTTCATTTATCATTTGTTGTAAGAATGAGGTGTGATGAAGCACTTCATAGTTTCCCCCTAGTGCCGGGTATTCATTTTTAATGATATTAAAGCAATGCGGACAGGTGGTTACAATTTTTTTTATACCATAGCCATTAAGTATGGCGATATTGTTTTGCGCAAGCATTTGAAATAAAAATTCATTCCCAGCCCTCCTCGCAGGATCACCTGTACAACTTTCTTCCGTCCCCAACACAGCGAATTTTATATCAAGACTGTTTAATATTTTTACAAATGCACCTGTTATTTTTTTAGCCCTGTCATCAAAACTGCCTGCACATCCCACCCAAAACAATACTTCGGGGGATGCGCCATTTGCAAATAATTCTGCTACGGTTTTTATTGTCCCTAACTCACTCATTTTGCATATTTATTCATTTTTGCCTACTTAACTTCTTCTACCCAATTTGCTCTGTCCAACGGATTGAATTGCCACGGGCTTTGATTATTTTCCATGTTGTTAAACATTGTATTCCATGAAGCTGGTGCATCACTTTGTTCCATCACCGCATATCTTCTCAACTCGAGGATGATGGAAAGTGGGTTTATATTCACAGGGCATTCTTCTACACAGGCATTACAACTTGTACAAGCCCTGATCTCTTCAGATGTAATATAATCCCCCAGTAAGCTTTTGCCATCAGAAAATTCTTTTCCGTGCTTTAAAACATTTTTTCCTACTTCTTCCAACCGGTCTCTTGTATCCATCATAATTTTCCTTGGAGAAAGCTTTTTTCCTGTCAGGTTTGCGGGGCATGCTGCCGTGCATCGCCCGCATTCAGTACAGGAATAAGCATCCATTAAATGCTTCCAGGTAAGGTCTGTTACATCCTTTGCACCAAAACTTTTCGGCGGGTTATCAACTGCTATTGTTTGTGCTGTAGGATCAAGTATTGTTTTCACTTCATTCATCACTACAGGCATATTTTGCATTTTCCCTTTTTCTTCAAGCCTCATGTAATAACTATTCGGGAATGCAAGAAAAATATGCAGGTGTTTTGAGTGTGGAATATAACTCAGGAAAAATAAGATCCCTATTATATGTGCCCACCAGAAAAACCTTTCCAGAAAAATCAGATTATCAGTTCCTATGCCTGAAAACATGTTTCCAGTAAATTGTGAAATTAGAAGTTTGCCGGTTTGCGCATAATGTTCAGCATTCCGCATTTGCAGCTGATAATCTGTTGCGTTCATCATTAAAATCGCTGTTACTAAAATGACTTCCATGAGTAAGATAAAATTTGCGTCTTGAAAAGGCCAACCTTTCAATTCAGGTTGTGTAAATCGTTTTACTTTTAAAATGTTTCTTCTTGCAATGAAAATGAAAGTGGCTATGAGTGCAAGGAAAGATAAAATTTCAATAAATGAGATAAGAAAAGTGTAAAAACCGCCCAGGTAGGGGGCAAAAAATCTGTGTGTGCCGAATACACCATCAATAACAATCTCCAGCACTTCAACATTGACAATCACAAAACCGACATAAATAAATAAATGAAAGAAGGCGGGAATAAAATTCCTGAACATTTTTTTTTGCCCTAAAGCAAATAAAATCATGTACTTCCACCTAAGCGCTTTGTTATCAGTCAGGTCTTCCTTTTGTCCGAGCAAGATATTTCTCCTTATCGTCATGTATTTACCCCATGCAACGTATACTGCTGCGCTGAATATCAATACAAATATCAACTGTGGAATGAGGTGCATAGCTTTTAGAAACAGTTGCTAATTTAGCAGTAATTTTAAGAGTTCAAAACAGCTTTACCACATTAAATACTAACATACATGCAGGCTCAACTTTCGCATTTCCTGAAGGCAACTATTATCATATCAACATTCTTGTTTTCCATACATGATAGTTTCTCACAATCCAATACCAATAAAATATCAATAAGCCTGAATAAAGTTCTTAAGGACCCTGGTAATGCAGCAAGAACTAACGGCTTCATACCTGTTTTAATCAGGGCGGATGTAGCTCTGGCTGAAAAACTTATTACTGAAAACCAAGGCATTGTAAAATTTAAAACCAAAACTATCATTTCAGCATCCGTAAACGAAAGCATCATCGGGATTCTAAATGGAAAAGACTTTGTTTACTGGATAGATTGCCCAACCGGAAAAATAACGCCCCTGAATGATGTAATGGTTAAACAAAATAATGTTGACTCTGCATACTTTGGAATGTGGCCCTTGGAACAAGGATATGACGGAAGTGGTGTAATAGTAGGAATAATAGACGCCCCTTTTAATTATTCGCATGGCGATTTTACTGACTCATCAGGTAATACCAGGATAAAATATTTGTGGGATCAAAATACAGACGGAACATATCCCGCATCTTTTGATTATGGAAATGAATGTGACAGCACTGCGATTGCAAACGGCACCTGTGATCATTCAGATATTGATGTGTATTATAGCCATGGTACCGGTGTAGCCGGCACAGCAGCTGGTAGTGGTAATGCTACGGGTAATTACAGGGGGGTTGCACCCAATGCAGACCTGATTTTTGTTTCAATGGATTTTGGTGCAGAATTTTTGTCAAACACTGTTGATGCCATTGCTTATGTTTTTGAAAAAGCTGATGAATTGGGAAAACCCTGTGTTATCAATACAAGCTTCGGAAGCTATGCAGGTTCCCATGATGGACAGGATATTACTTCTCAGGCTATAGCGGAACTTATTACTGCACAGCCTGGGCGGGCAGTTGTATCTGCAGCAGGTAATGGTGGAAATGCAAAAATTCATGTTGGCTATGATGTAGAAACTACTCCGCAATTTACCTGGTTTAAAAAACTTTCTTATCTCAACGCAGTTTATTTTCAAGTTTGGGCTGATAGTAGTGACTTTGCAGGAGTTAACTTTTCAATAAGCGCTGATGACCCCTCAGATTATTCCTCAAAAGGCACAACACCAATTTACAATATTCTAACTGATTATACATTGAGTGGAGGAATGTTTGACGAAACTTTTTTCGATGTTTATGATGGCGCTACTTTCACAGGAACAGTGCAGACAGCTGCTCAACTTGTTAATGGTACTTACTTCCTTGAGGTATATATCACACCTGTAAACCCTGCACATTATTGGCGTTTTACAACAAGTGGAAACGGGAAATTTGATATCTGGAGTACTGAAGGTTTTACTGGGTATTCAAATTATGTTACAACACTCCCTGATGCATTAACATTGCCAGATATAGTAAACTACCAGGCACCTAATACTTCCCAAACAATCGTAAGCAACTGGCAGTGTTTAGAGGAGGTGATAACTGTTGGAAGTTATGTCAACCGTGATACGATGACTAATTATTACGGTGTATATCCGCCTTTGATTGATACAGTAGGTCAGCTTTTCTACTCTTCTTCACAAGGACCAACCAGGGATAATCGGATAAAACCCGATATTACTGCAACAGGTGCAAGGGTTCTTTCTTCCGGGTCAAGTATAGTAACAAGTTGGCTCATTGACCTTGGAGTGGCAGATTACATATCCGAAGATGGGCAGCATTTTCTTCAAAACGGAACCTCGTTCGCTTCTCCATGTGTAACAGGAGCGGTTGCACTGTATTTACAAAAAAATCCTATCGCAACACATGAAGATATAAAAGCAGCGATATTGGAAGCAGCAAGAAAAGACAGCTTCACAGGATCCGCATTACCAGATAATCGGTGGGGACATGGAAAGCTTGATGTTTTTAGAACACTAACAGGTCCTTGGGGCTGCAGTGCAGATGATTATGAAAATCCACCTCAAAACTTAATGATTCCGGCAATTTCTCCTTCATCAGCATTTTCTGAATGGGATGTAATTCCCAATGCAACCGGGTACCAGGTTCAGTATAAAAATTTAACCACTTTGGAAGTAAAAAAGAAATCAACCTTCACCAACAAAAAAATATTGAATGGGTTGTCGCCAAGCACAACTTATAGCTGTCGGGTACGGGCAAAATGCGAAACTTTTGGGTTATCTGGCTGGAGTGATGAAATATTTTTTACTACGCCCGCTTTAAAAGATTTTTCCGTAACTGAAACATTGGTCAATATTTATCCGAATCCTGCAAATACAACCCTAAATATAGATGGGCTCCAACCCGGAGTTTATACGATTGAAATACTCAACATGATGGGAGAATCACATTATTACACTAAAACATTTGTTGGCACTTACCGTGATATTTTTACAACTGATGTAACTAAGTTTGCAAACGGCATGTATACTTTAGTAATTACTGAACCTGCCTCATCTCTTTCAAAACAAATAGTTATTACCAGGTAAAATGGAAGAAAATATAACACAGGTAGAGACCAAAGAAAAAGTTATGCAAAAGATAAAACGCATAGCTTTTGAAATAGCTGAAGATAATTATGATGAACCCGAAATAATTCTTGCAGGCATTTGCAGAAACACAGAGGGATATGCATTCGCCGTGAAACTATTTGATGTGCTTAAACAAATATCACCTTCAAAAATACTACTTGCACATATTGAGTTGAATAAATCTCATCCGGGTGACAGCCCAGTAGAAATGAATTTAACCGAACATGATGTTGACAATAAAGTAATAATTTTAGTGGATGATGTTTCAAATACAGGCAAGACTTTATCCTATGCTATCAAACCCTTCCTGAGTTTTTCACCTAAAAAAATTCGCTGTGCCGTTCTGGTTGAAAGAAAACATAAGCTCTTTCCGGTCAGCCCTGATTATGTTGGTTTGTCACTCAGTACAACATTTCATGAACACATTAAAGTGGTGTTGAGCAAGGAAGGAGAAGAAGGGATATACCTCTTATAAACTTTTCCGGATCTTGATAAGGAGATCATCAATATCAATACCTTGAGATTGATAAATCAAATCTGCCTGCAAGTAGAATTTTTCCCTCTCCTGCAATTTACCCTTAATAAATTTTAATAACTCCTCATCGTTCATGTGGGCAATAAGAGGGCGTTTGTATTTTTTTAAAGCAAGCCTGCTGAAAAGAAATTCCGGAGTAGATTTCAGATAAACAGTAAGCCCGTTCTTTTTCATCCAATCCATGTTGCCAAAAAAACAGGGTGTTCCGCCACCACATGATATTATTGCATCGTCGAAAAATGTTGAATGTTGCAATACAGAGGTTTCAAGTTTTCGAAAATACTCCTCCCCCTTCATAGCAAATATTTCACTTACAATTTTTCCTTCCACCTCTTCTATCCGTTTATCTACATCCATCACAGGCACATTCATTTCTGCAGCAAGTTTTTTCGCTGTCGTACTCTTTCCACAACCCATGAAACCTATGAGATAAATGCGCATTACTTATACTTTTAAGTTCTTATTCTTGGATCAACTACTCTATATAAAATATCGGTGATAATACTTATGAGAACAAAAATAGTTGCAGTAAAGATCATAGCACCCATAGTTACAGGAATGTCTTTTGTTTTTATCGCATTAATGGTTTCCAATCCGAGGCCATTATATTGGAAAATTACTTCAATAAAAAAAGCTCCTGCAAGCAAAGATGCAAGCCAACCTGTTACTGACGTTATCACCGGAATTAATGCATTGCGCAAACTATGTTTGAACAATATTGTGTTTTTATCAAGCCCCTTTGCATAAGCTGTACGAACATAATCAGCATGAATTACTTCCAGCATGCTGCTTCTTGTAATTTGTGTTATCACAGCTACAGGGCGTATTCCAAGTGCAATCGCTGGCAGAATTAAATTTCGAAATGAAAAGTATTCTTCACCTGTGTAAGCATCTGTTACAAATAAATCTCCCGTGAGATGCAGCCCGGTAACAGATGCCAGCATATAAGCAAAGATGAGTTGCAATACAATAGCAGCAAAAAATGAAGGGAGGGAAATGCCGAGAACAGAGCCTGCAGTGCATATATTGTCCGTCAAAGAGTTTGGCTTAACAGATGCTATAACCCCAAGAAGGATACCCAAAAAAGTTGCAAACAACATCGCTGAAAACGCAAGCACAAGTGTATTAGGGATTCTTTCTTGCAGAAGATCAACCACACTTCGGTTTGTTTGAAATGACCTTCCGAGGTACGGATATTTTACGACAACAACTGTATTAGTTACTCCAAGGAGTTTTGCGTAGGTATATTTTTTATCATCCAGGAAAAAAATGTTTGTTGAATCTTTTGTTGCATGAAAGGATAATGGTGAAAGATCGTTTAGGTATCGGAGAAGCTGTTTCCCTAAAGTTTGATCAAGTCCAAACTCTTTTGTAATATTTTTCACAGTCTGTTCACTTGCCTGTTCGCCGGCAGCGGAATAAGCCGGGTTGAACCTGATTAACTGGAACAGAAAAAATACCAACACTATTACACCAAGAAGAACAAATATTCCTGCAAAAATTTTCTTTAAAATATACTTTACCAATATTACGTTTATTCAACAAGAATTTCCTCAGCAGATGGTATTTGCCCTTCCCTGTATTTTTTCACCACTATACCTTTTTCCAACACCACAATCCCTGTATTTTCTTCCATAATCTGCCTCAAAATATCTCCGTCTGAGTTATACTTTCTGAATGGGATCTTTGCTGCGTCTGCCATTTGTTGCACAAGTTCCAAGTCACTTACACTTACCACAAACCAATTTGCTTTTGCCTCCTCTAAATTTTTCATAACAGGCGACAAAGCAGCATAACTATCCTGGGTAACTTTGGTCATATCAGTAAACAGCAACATATATACTGGTACAGAGTCATTGCCTAATATCGGTTGAGTGAAATCATTAGCATTTTCATCCAGTAGAGTAAACCCATTGTAAGGTTCTGTGGATGCGTTAATTTTTGTAAGCACATCTTCACCTTCAGTAAACAATTCCCTCGGCTTTTGATTTATAAATGAATTTTCAGGAATCTGCCTGTTTGCAAAATGTTCCGCTTTTATAGTAGCAAAGTCTGGTAAATCCCGCCAGGCCCATTTATCTATCACAACAGCGTTCTTGATCAACATAATGCCGGGATTCATTCTTGTGATGGTTAAACAAACTTTGTAATCTCCTTTGTAAAATGGAAATGCAGTATTATGAGCATGCCTGAAAGCTTCAATTTCATTTGTATTATTGCTAACCAGTGCAAAAGTGGAAATCTGCTCAGCTTCTGCAGATTTTTGTAATTCATTTATTTTATGCCATGCACCGATATTTGTTTTATCAAGATCAGGTGAAATAACTACAAAAATATAATCATCATAAGTTAATACACTTTCCGTTATGTCTTCCTCCACCTCATTTATCACTGCGAAGTCGGATATTTTCGGGATAAATCCCTTTTTAATCACTTTATCTTTACGCTCTACAAACTGCCAATTTTTATCTGCTGATAAACTTGTAATTACATCCATTTCTGTCTTTGTGTCTTCATCTGTACGCATTTTTATTTCCTGGGTCTCATTGGTGGATTTGTTTCTATAAATATATGTCATTTGCACAATCGACGGCTCTGCATTTTCTGGTATTAGCATATTTTGCCTGATGTTTTCACCTATGGCATAAGGGCGAAAATCCTTAAAAACATCATGCTTCTGTACATGTACTGTTACCCAAAGCGTAAATGCTGAAGTGATAAAAAACAAAGCAAATCCAAGTACAGTATTGAAAAGTGGTTTAATATGCTTCCGCATGAAAAATATGTACAAGATTAGAACTGTAAGTAATATGTCTTTATAAAAAGATTGCCAGGGAGTAAGAGGAATGGCATCACCGAAACATCCGCAATCCGTAACACTCCCGGTAACTGCAGAATAGCCGGTCAGCCAAGTAAAAAATAACATCATGAGTAGTAACAACCATGCTACCAGGTTCTTCCAAAGCCCTATAAGAAGGCAAACTCCAAGGGCAACTTCAAGAATACAGATGAATGATGCAAGATGAACAGTTGAGTTTAAAAGCCATTCGCTTTTGAAAAAAGAAAATAAACCACCGGCCTCAGCAAACAATTCAAAATATTCATCCAGCTTAATTGCAAATCCTACTGGGTCATTTGCCTTTATTAATCCTGAAAAAATAAATAATACACCAACAAAAATTCTGAATAACCAAAGTAAACCTTTTTTCATTGCTGTTCTTTTATTTTAATTAAAGCAAAAATTGAATAATTAACCATGTCAATATAATGTGATGCTATACCCTCACTTATTTCTGTTTTCCCTTCATTCTCTTCTATTTGTTTTACCCGCAAGATTTTCATAAGGATAAGATCTGTAAATGAACTTGTACGCATATTTCGCCATGCCTCCCCATAATCATGATTTTTCGCTTCCATCAGGCTTTTTATTTTGGCAGCATAAGCATCATACATGCTTAGCGCCAACTCTTCTGCGATGGAATATTCATCACTTTCCCCTAATTCAAGTTGAATCAAAGCGATAATTGCATAATTGACAATTCCCCTAAATTCATCATCAATACTTTCATGAATTTTTTGAACTCCGGATTGCTCTAGGGTTCTGATACGTTGAGCCTTTATAAAAATCTGGTCGGTAAGCGATTGCGGACGTAGAATTCGCCAGGAGGTGCCATAATCTCTTATCTTCTTTTGAAAGATATTTCTGCATTCCTGCATCGCCTCTTCATATTGCCTGCCTGTGTGCACTACTTGCGGATTCATTATTTTTGACTTACTTGTATAAAAATGTCTTCTAAATGTTCGGCAAAACTACATATTTCTACCCGCATAAAACGCTGAAACTCGGCGGCCGACTTCTCGATTTATCAACACCTAAAGTGATGGGAATCTTAAATGTGACGCCAGATTCTTTTTACGACGGTGGGCAGTATATAGGTATTACCCATGCGCTTAAGCAAACCGAAAAAATGATTGAAGAAGGCGCTTCAATATTAGATATTGGCGGAATGAGCAGCAGACCCGGTGCTGAGATAATTGATGTTAAAGAAGAACTAAGAAGGGTTTTACCTATTCTTGATGCGGTTAAAAAACATTTTACTATTCCTGTCTCTCTTGACACTGTGCATGCAAAAGTTGCGGAGGAGGGTATAAGCCATGGTGCTGACATGATCAATGACATCTCCGCAGGAGGTATTGAAGAGAATATTATTTCAGTTTGTGCAAAGTCTCAAGTACCTTATATTCTTATGCATATGCAGGGAACTCCTAAAACTATGCAGCAAAATCCCACATATAAAAATATTACTGAAGAAGTGTTTACTTTCTTATTACAAAAATGCCGAGAAATTTCTACGAAAGGAATACATGAAATTGTAGTTGATCCGGGTTTCGGTTTTGGGAAAAATGTAGAACAGAATTATGAACTTGCAAACCGGTTGGAAACATTTCAGCTTCTCGGCTTTCCAATCCTGGCAGGTATCTCAAGGAAAAGTATAATCTGTAAAGTTCTTAAAATAAACCCCGAAAAAGCATTAAATGGAACAACAGCCCTGCATGCAATTTTACTTTTGAAAGGCGCAAATATTTTAAGAGTACATGATGTAAAGGAAGCGATGGAGGTGATCCAGATAGTAGAACATCTTAACCCGGAGTTACAAGAATGATTACCCTTTTTATAAAGATTGGATTTCTAGAAATTACACTCATTGATGTCATTGACATTCTCCTGATGGCATTTATACTTTTCCAGCTCTACAAGCTTGTGCGGGGAAGTTTGGCGTATAATATTTTTATTGGTCTGCTGGTAATTTACCTGCTTTCGTTAGTTGCCAAGGCGCTCGATATGAAACTCATGGGCGAAATACTCGGCGCATTTATAGGTGTGGGAGTGCTTGCTTTGCTTGTAGTTTTTCAACCGGAAGTGAGAAGGTTTTTATTATATGTCGGGCGCAGTAGTGATGTTTATAAAATTGATTTTTGGCGAAGGCTCACATTTACGAAGATTAAAGAAGGAGATCTTCAGCAAAAAGATGTACTTGAAATTACTTCTGCAGTTCAGCGCCTGTCAAATGCAAAGACCGGTGCTTTATTAGTGCTGCCTCAAACCAGTAAACTGCAGTTTTATCAAAATACAGGTGTGCAAATTAATGCATTCATCAGTAAAGAGATAATTGAGAGTATGTTTAATAAAAACTCTCCTTTGCATGACGGGGCAGTTATCATTGTTGATCATAAAATTGCATCTGCAAAATGTGTCCTGAATGTTAGTGAAAATTCGAACCTTCCTTCAGGATTAGGTTTAAGGCACCGCAGCGCTGTAGGTATTACCGAGGTTAGCGATGCGGTAGCTATTGTTGTTTCAGAAGAAAATGGTGAAATTTCTTATGCAAAAGAAGGGAGGCTCAAACAAAACATAACAACAGAAGAGTTACAAAGAATTCTCGCAAGGGCTTTATTTCGGAGTATTAATTAATTCGGAAGCTACACTATCCTTTTCCATTATACCACCTCTTACTGCCTCTAAATAACCCTGGGGATCGCAAACGTATTCTATCTGAAGATCAATGTTTACAGCCGTAGGATGGTCAGGATATTTTTCTTTAAGTTGTTTCAGATACTCCTCGGCTTTATTACAATCCTGCAAAACATTTTCACAAAGAGATGCTGCAGTTGATAAGGCAATGGGCGCTTGTTCGTCTGCGGGATATTTTTCAGGAATAGATGCAAGAACCTCTAATGCGGCTGGATAATCAGGGATCATAAGTTTTAACCTTGAGGTTTCGAAAAGAAACTTAGCCGAAAGAGAATCTTCCGGAAATTTTTCAACGAATTCACTATACGCTGCTATTAATTCATCAGCATGTAGTTTTTGTTCAGGGGTAAGAATTGGATTGTTTGAGAGTACGCTGTCAAGGTTTGTTTGCAACTCGGAAATATTGTTAAGCGACTGTTTTCTGGCATTGCAAGAAATGGAAAATAGCAATGCTACAAAACCAAAAAAAAGTATTTTTTCCTTACTCATTGGGCAAAAATAACTTTCAAAAACCGGAAACAAAAAAAAGCAGGCATATCTGCCTGCTTTCCTATTTGTTATTTGAGTAATGATCAAAAACCTCTTCGAATGATAATTCCTACGGCAACGGGATATAATTCCGGCCCTTCCCCTTCTTTAAACAAGGGTGTAAGATCATAACTTGCATACACATTAAACTTCCCGTATCCAATTGTTGTGTTCACTTCCTGCCTGAAGTCATTCACATTAAACTGATCCTTTTCAATATCACTATTTCCATCAATCTTATGTTTTGTTTTGCATTTAATTCTCAAACCTGGATTGTATCCAAACCCCATACGGAATGATTCATCAGTATCCCAGGGTTTAGTTTCAAAGCCGAGTGATAATGGAACAGTAAGGTGAGTGGTGTTGAATTTATTTTTGTCGTACTCTAAAGTTTCTTCTACCAAAGTCAGCGAATCAACATCGGGTAAGATAGTAAAATTCCTGTCGAAACGGTAATGATGCCACTCAAATGCAAGCCCATAGTTAAAGTTTACAAACCCATTTCCAAAACTTACCCTGGATTTAAACAAGTCAAGATTAACATCCATGCTGCCCCAGAAATTTAGGTCGCCAAGTGCTTCGTAAGGCGGGGCTACCTCAAGTTTCATATCAGGATTTAAGAAAGTATTGTAGCCAAGAGAAAGTAAAAACCACTCAGTGTCAAAATTATCTACATAATGATCTTCATCCTCTATGGGTTCGACCTCTTCTCCCGCCTGTCCTATTGAAAAATCTACATCATCACTTCCATCTCCTTTTTCGGTGATAGTAATCTTCCATTCACCCACGGAAATAGTAGTTGAATCTATCTCTGCTTCAGAATCCATTGAAAAGGCTTCTAACTCTGCTAACTCTCCCTCTAATTCAGAGAGTTCCTCCATCAAATCAGCGTAATCGCTTTCGGTAAGCTCTCCTTCCAGAATCTCGTCTTCCAGGTCTTCAATCTCATCCTGCAGGTCTCCTGCTGCATCAACGTCGTACATTTCTTCATCTCCAATCACCAATACCCCATTCTTAGAGATACCAAGATCATTGATCAGCCAGGTATTTCCCTTTGTATCCTTTATAGTAACTTCATTATCCGTGATATGAAGACTTGGTGTATTTTGACTCATCAAAACACAGCTACAAATCATTGCCACAATTAAAAACATGTTTTTCATATTATTTATCTGTTTTTTTTCTGTTATAATATTCGATATCAAAAATTTTAATATGTGTTTCTTTCACTTTGTCGTCATTTGATGGGTTGATATTTTCCTCCTTACCAAGTCCAAGAATACTGCCAATACTCTCAGCAAACGCCATTGTATTATTGTACCTGTCAATGATAGAATTATTCTCCTGTTTTCTAAGATAGGGCTCAACATAGTTTGCATAGATGTAATTACTATTTGTTTTATTAAGGTCTCGCTCAATTCTACCTCTGTGTTTCACAAAATCCAATTTTTCAATAGAAGCAAGTTCTACAGCATTAGTCGCCATATGAATATCAATAACATGTTGATGGGCTTTATTTCCTGCAACATTCTTCTTCTGGGTTTGTTGTTCTGAATCTCCTCCTGCTGTGTCTGCCGGCTGCTGTTGTACATCAGCAAATAAAAATTTATTTGAAGAATTTACAGGTTGAATTTTATCAACTGAATTTATTGAATCCGATCCCTCTGTAAAAGACTCTGTAGGTTTGAGTGCAAATGCAGGCTTTTCAATTGTATGTGATGAATACTCAGTGCCCGAAGTGGTCGTATCTGAGGAATTAAAAAACTTGATGCCGATAAACAACATAAGCATAGCAGCAATTCCTACAGCATATTTTCCCCAAGTATTCATTGCTATTACTCTTCCGGCTTCTTGTTTCTTCAGCATTTCTTTGTTAGCAAACACAATGCTCATGTCTGGTTTTAGTTTTGTAAGCTCAAAAACTTCCAGTTCAGCTTTCAGTTCAGGATGAATTTTTAT
>JBJXHH010000029.1:0-12035 GCA_046160675.1 Chitinophagales bacterium | reverse complement strand
TTGATATGCAACTGAGAGGTCCCGGAGAAATAGAGGGCACAAGGCAAAGCGGGGCGCCACAGTTCAGGATAGCGGATATTTTGAAGGACGAAAATATTTTGCGGGAAGCAAGATTGAGCGCTGAAGAACTTTTAGAAAAAGATGCACAACTTACCCAGGAAGAAAACAAAAACCTCCATTTATTTTTAGAGCAACAGCAATCCAGGGTAAAGAGATGGGGAAAGGTGTCTTAGATGTTTCATTTGAAAGTAAAACCTATGCCGGCATTTACATTCGGTAGTTCCGGAAACAAAGATTCTTCAGTAAATACATCAGTCATTCTATAACTGCAATATAATGCAACTGCTCCCAAACCTATTCTTGCATAAGAGATATAATGAAAGGTTCTTACGTAATCAAGTTTCCTGGTTTTCACCTTCGTAATCGATCCGTCTTCATTCTCATTCCAAGTGCGGTGATTGCTGCCCATCACCCAAACTGCGTCAGACCCGATATCAAGAGAAACAGTTTTAGAAGTTCTGTTAGGTGTAAAATTTATATTGAATGCCGGCCCGAATTGCAGGCAGTTTAAACGAAAAGTTTCTTTATTGCTTTCTGCATAAACAATTGGAAATACCTTCTCGGGGTTTTGGGCGAGGCGGTAATTATAAAAGTTATAGGTTCCATTTATCCCTCCCGCTAAAATCCTATTAAATTTGTATAAGGTAGCTGAACCGAAAATAAGTTGAATTGAGGTACCATTTTCAATTTCAGCGCCGGGTTCGCTTTGTGTTACAGGGAATCCAAGACCATTTATACTTGGGTTTATTATCTTTTTTTCTGCTTCTTCCTCAAAAATTGTTGTAAAACTTGTATCCATTATCCCATCTTCTTCCCGCTCAAGAATTACAGTTTGTGCTGTAGAAACAAAAACAGGAATTGTAACTAAAACAAAAAACAAAAACTTCTTCATGCTAAGATTATTTTAAGGGTATTGCAAATGTATAACGTTCAAAATGAGCTTTAAAAAAATATTTCTCCCTGTTCTCCAATACAATTTCCGGGATATAAATGCTATTTAATTTTTCGTAAGGAATAATAACAGAGAAATAAACAATCTTTCCATCAGCATCAGAAAAATGGTAGTAAAAATTTTTTGTTTCTGATGCAAGCAAAGAGTCAGGGAAAAAGGTGGAATCAATTTCCACACTTACATAGGATGATTCATCTACAATATATACTTGAAAAGTAGGAGCAATTTTTACCTGTTGGGTTTTTGTAAAAAAATTCGCTTGTGGAACACCATACCCGTGGGCATAATCAAAGTAAGGATACAAATGTGCCGAATGTTCTATTGCATTAAATATATCCGCCCTGCTCAATGCTCTATTGCTTTGCCAGGCACAGGCTGCAAAGCCTGCTACCAAGGGCGTTGCGAAGCTTGTACCGAATGCAGTCTCAAACTTATTTTCATTTGCAGCAATTGTTTCACCCAGCGAACAGACATTAGGTTTGAGTTTGTATTCAGCATTAGGCCCGAAGGAACTAAAACTGATATGTGCATCTATATAAGGATTGATACCGCCCACGGTCAATACTTCTTCTACATCGGCGGGTGTACCAAGGTATTCCCAACGGCCGTCTGCCTCGTTACCGGCAGCATTCACAACTAAAATTCCTTTTTCACTCGCCATTCTGGCAGCCTTCGCAACGAGAGATGTTTTACCATCCATGTCAGCCGGATCATATCTCTGCCTTGTGTATCCGAGAGATGATGAAATGATGTCGGCGCCATTTTTATCTGCCCATTCTGCAGCAGCAAGCCATGCATCTTCTTCGCTTTGCATTTCTGTATACATGCGTTCGGTTTTTGCCAATAAAAACTCTGCACCCGTAGCCATGCCTAGGGGGATAGTATCATAGTATCCTGCAATACAACTCATACATGAAGTGCCGTGTGAGTTTCCATGATATGGGTTTTTATCGTTGCCGATAAAATCATATACATCAATTATACGGTTCTCTTTCCTTATATGTTCAAAAGCAGGATGTGTATCAACACCTGGAAAACCAACATCAAAAACAGCAATGCGTATACCCTTTCCGTTGAGTCCTGCATTCTGGAATGCTTTTGCGTTATGCCTGAAGGTTTGAAATTTTAGTAATGCAATTTGATCCTTTTCGAGGTTATAAGTATCGCCTGTTTTTTGAGTTGCTGAAAAAATACTTTTTCCGCTTTGTAACAATTGCACACCTGTAACAAATGATAACTTCATTACCTCTTCAATTTGATCTTGTGTTGCATATACACTCATGCCATTTAACCAACGGCTTATAAACTTTACTGAATCGCAAACCTGATTTATAGAACAGATGTATTCTTCCTTAACGGGGAAATCTGTTTCATCACAGAGTGAAATGTTTTCTCTCCATCTTCTTTCAATTGCTTTTTCATCAAAATAAGAGTAAGGGTCAAAATTTTCCCCATTCTTATCTGAGAAATAAATGAAATATTTTGTTTGCGCCTGCAATTGTGCTGATGCAAGGAGAAAAAAAACGAACAAATATTTGCGCATGTTGTAAAGGTAAATGAGAAAAACGGAGAGAGGGTTTCTTAAAAAACACAGGATTGGCGGGAGTTTGGAGGAAGTCATCCCCTGAAACCTTTGTGGGCTGTGTGTTTTATAGAACAGTTATATTGAAAAATCCTTAAATTACATTTTGTAATTCATTGATAAACAGCGTTTAATAAAATACAAATTTTCATCATGTGTATAAAGTGTTGAAAATACAGGGGTTTCGGGGAAACAACATTTTGAAATGCCTGTAAACACTGTACTTTTGAAGCAGCAAATTATTCTTTTAACAAATAAAATACAATAACATGAACAAAGGTGATCTAATTGATGCAATGGCAGCTGATTCCGGCATCACAAAAACTCAGTCAGCTGCAGCACTTGACAGTATGATGAGCAACATCCGCAAGACATTAAAGAAAGGCGAAAAAGTTACACTCGTTGGTTTTGGAACTTTCTCAACTTCTAAAAGAGCTGCAAGAACAGGACGTAACCCTCAAACAGGTAAAGCAATTAAAATTGCCGCTAAAACTGTAGTACGTTTTAAAGCAGGTAAAGAATTGTCGGCAGCTGTTTAATTTACCAAATCAGGTTTTCAATAATAAAAAAGGTGGGACGCTCTTTTCCGCCTTTTTTTTGCTTTTATTTTTAAAGAGATTCAAATCTTTATATAACAAACATTAGAGACTGGAATAATTCCTTTTTGTTTTATATCTGCCTGATTTAACATTCCCAGGAAGAAACAAGGCTTTATTATTTATCCCCGGAATACGATTTCAAGAAACTTCACCCAAAAAATGCTGGAAAAATTTTGTGATTTCAAAAAGGGATTCTGTAATTTCGAATCAAATTCAGTAACAGATGGTTCGAAAGATCATTTCAAGCGGAGAGCAAGGCGCTGAAAGGGCCGCACTGGATGCTGCAATGAAAAATGGTTTTAAAACCGGAGGATGGTGTGTGCGGGGTAAAAGAACCAAAGTCGATAATATTCCTGATCACTACGACCTGAAGGAAACCGCAAGCACAGAGCCCGCACAAAAAACAGAATTGAATATCAGGGATGCAAACGGAACGCTGGTAATCTACCAGGGAAAGCAAAACGGTTTTACGCATATAATTAATGAGTTTTCAGTAAAACATAAAAAACCCTACCTCCTGGTAAATATTGAAAATGACGCAGAGGAAGAAAAAGAAGTAATAAAAGTTTGGACGGATGCTAATAAAATTGTTACTCTGAATGTTACGAGCGATGCTATTAAAAATGCCAGTGACAGTTACAAACGTACTCTTTCTATTTTAAACAAACTTCTACTGGATTATAAAATTGCTGACGAAGAGGATTATAACGATTAATACTTTACCCCTTCACAGCGGCCTCCCCGAATTGCATATCATATAACTTCCTGTAAGACCCGTTGGCGGCAAGCAATTCTGCATGAGAGCCGGCCTCAATGATTTCCCCTTTTTCCAGGACTACTATTCTGTTTGCTTTTTGAATGGTGGAAAGCCTGTGGGCAATGATGATGGAAGTCCGGTTCGTAATTAAATTTTCAATTGCATTCTGGATAACCTGTTCTGTTTCTGTATCAATGGAAGATGTTGCTTCATCAAGAATTAAAATTTTAGGATCAAATACCAGCGCCCTGATAAAAGAAATAAGTTGCCGCTGTCCCAGGCTGAGAGTTGCCCCCCGCTCCATTACATTATAATCATATGCTCCCGGAAGTTTCAAAATAAATTCATGGGCTCCCAGCATTTTAGCCGCTTCTATTGCTTTTTCTTTTGAGATAGAAGGGTTATTCAAAGTAATATTTTCCAAAATGGATCCTGAAAACAAAAACACATCCTGCTGCACCATGCCTATTTGCTTTCGCAAACTTGTGAGTTCATACTCTTTGGCATTTTTCTCATCAAAACAGATTTCCCCTTTTTGTATTTCATAAAACCGGTTGAGGATGTTTATGATAGAAGATTTTCCGGCACCTGTAGCACCAACAATCGCAAGGGTTTCTCCTGCAGAAACATGCAAGCTGATATTTTTCAGTACCCATTGGTCTTCTTTATAAGCAAACCAAACATTCTTAAAATCAATTCTCCCTGCTATTTTATCAGCAAGGACGGTTCCCTTGTTTTCAATCTTTTCATCGGTATCAAGAATCTTAAAGATCCTTTCGCTTGCCACAAAGCCCATTTGCAGAGTATTAAATTTATCAGCAATTACCCGCAGAGGCCTGAACAGCATGTTTAACAATAAGATGAAAGCATTAATGTTCCCCACTGTGGCATAACCTGTTAAAATATTTTTTGTTGCTACCCATACAACTGATGCCAATGCAAGGGCAGTAATGATTTCCACCACCGGAAAAAAAATAGAGTAATACCAAACAGAGCGGATATTTGCTTTGCGATGCTCATTGTTGATGCCTTTAAATTTATCATACTCCTGTTTTTCAGCATTAAAAATCTGAACGATCTTCATGCCCGTAATTCTCTCCTGCAAAAATGAATTCAATAACGCCACTTGTGTTCTTACCGACTGGAAAGTAGACTTAATACCTTCCTTAAATATATATGTAGCATAGAGGATAAGCGGGAAACTTATCATACTGATGAGCCCCAGCCGCCAGTTGACGATAAACATGGCCACCATCACAAAAAAGATAGTGAGCAGGTCAGCAATGATTTGGATCAGGCCCTCAGTGAAAACAGAATTCACAGTTTCAAGGTCATTAATGGTTCTGGTGGTGGAAATGCCAATTGGAGTTCTGTCAAAATACCCGAGCCTGAAACTTATGGTCTTTTTAAAAACTTCCATGCGCAGGTTCTTCACAATATTTTGACCCAGCCAGTTCGTGAGGTAAATAAAATAATAACGCAACCAGGTTTCCAGGATGAGCATGGCAAGGATAACGGCAAACATGATGATTAAACCCTGCATGTCCTTCTGCAGAATATAGGCATCTACAGTGTGCCCGATAAGGATGGGGCGCAACGGGCCAATGATGGAAAGAAAAACTGCAAGAACTGCGGAGATATAAAATTGTCTTTTAAAAGGCCCTGCATATTTCAGCAGCCTTTTAAGAAGGGAATAATCTGAATCGCTGATGATCTTTTGTTTTTTTACGGCCGGAGTTTTCAATACCTCTTCCAAAATATCTCTGGCGAAATTAAGCAAAATAGGCTTACCCCTTGTTCTATAATACTGCATAACAGGTTAGCTTTGCACTAATGGTGACAAAGAAAAAGCTGGTATTTACTCATCAGGTGCAGGAATGTTTATCCATCGGAATTGTTTCTCCGCTGAAAGATTACAGGCTTTGCTGGTTTGTGAACAAATGCCTTGAAATTGAGTTGTTAAAGATCAGGGATGTAATCGTTCGTCAGCCCGGTAAAAAAAAAGACAACAGTTTTGCTCGGTTTAAATACAATCACCCGCTTACCCATTCGGTATTTTATATTTTGCAGAACAAAGATGCAGGAGGTTTTTTTCTTAGTGAAATGAAACAGGCGGATTATCTGCTTTTTATAAAAGGAAACTATTACCTGGAACACAGCAATGAAATAATGGAGAAACTGAAAAGTGTGGAAGAAATTCATGCTGTTATTCCAATTGATATAACATCCCTCAAATCAAAACACAATATATTATTATATGACGATGAAACGGAGAGGAAATAAAACAAAAATCATAGCAACCCTTGGGCCTGCAAGCGCAAATGCGGAAATGATAGACAAACTTATGCATGCAGGTGTTGATGTTTTCCGCCTGAATTTTTCACACGGCACACATGATCAACATGCGCAAACAATTCAACTCATAAAAGAGGCGAATAAAAAAAATAAAAAACATGTAAGCATACTTGCTGACTTGCAGGGGCCCAAGATCAGGTTAGGAGAGGTGATCCCTCTTACCGTGCTGAAGGAAGGGGACGAACTGGAAATAACTACAATTCCGGGCATTGGTAATAATAAAAAGGTGTACATCACTTATCCGGCATTCCCGCAAGATGTGCAGAAAGGGGAAACTATTTTGATAGATGATGGAAAAATAGAGTTAAAAGTGCTTGAAACAAACAAGAAAGACACAGTAAAAACAAAGATCATTTTCGGGGGGCCGGTTTCTTCAAAAAAAGGGGTGAACCTGCCTGATACGAAAGTTTCCATCCCATCTCTTACAGAAAAAGATCATACTGATTTATTGTTTGCTCTCAAACACGGAGCTAACTGGGTTGCCCTGAGTTTTGTACGCAAGGCTGATGATATTCAGCATCTCAAAAACATTATCAGGCATCATGGCTCTCATGCAAGGGTAATTGCAAAAATTGAAAAGCCCGAAGCATTAAAAAATATTGATGCGATCATTGATGTTACTGATGCAATCATGGTGGCAAGGGGCGACCTTGGTGTAGAAATGCCAGTAGAAATTGTTCCATTTACTCAAAAAGACCTGTGCAGAAGATGCCTTGAAAAAACAACGCCCGTGATCATTGCTACACAAATGATGGAAAGTATGATTGAAAACCCACATCCTACCCGGGCTGAAGTAACAGATGTAGCAAATGCTGTATTAGATGGCGCTGATGCTGTGATGCTGAGCGCCGAAACTGCAGCCGGAAAATATCCTGAAATCGTAATTAAAACAATGGTACGCATCATTGAACAGGCTGAAAAAGAAGACATCGTTTTTCATCGCAGGCATGAGCCGGATAAAAATTCTCCAACATATTTAAGTGATGCTATTTGTTTTAATGCATGCAACATTGCCGAAGAAGTGCATGCTGCTGCCATCACGGGTATGACTAAAACCGGGTACACAGCCTTCATGGTTTCAAGCTGCCGCCCCAAGTCGAATATTTATATTTTTACAAACAATAAAGAAGTTGTAAATATCTTAAACTTACTCTGGGGTGTGGAGGCATTTTATTATGAAGGCATGAAAGGAACGAACAACACATTTAAAGAAGTGCAGGAATTTTTGAAAGACAGGGGAAACCTGAAAGAAGGCGATGTAGTTATCAATCTCGGAACCATGCCCGTGAAAGAAATGGCAAGAACCAATACACTCAAGATAAGTGTTGTGCAATGAATGTAAACAGGCAGTATGCAATTAACAATAACTTTGAACCTCGAACTTTGAACCTTCAACCTCGAACCTCAAACTAACGATCATAAATCATTCAATCAAACATATCTATGTGGGAAGAAAAAAACAACCAACTTCAAAAAACATTTCTTTTTAAAGACTTTTCTGAAGCATTCGCTTTCATGACAAGAGTAGCCATCCTTGCCGAAAAACAAAACCATCATCCTTACTGGACGAACGTCTGGAACAAGGTAGAGATCTTCCTCTCTACTCATGATGCCGGAAATATCGTTACTGATAAAGACAGGAAACTGGCTGAAGCAATTGATAAGTTAGTAGGGTAAATTATATATCACTTATTTTCAGTTATTCATCTGGTTTTCCGAAAGAAATCAGCATAACTCTACGCTTCAGCTGTTCCCAATCTATATTTTCTTTAACTTTATCAAATGAATTTAATACCTGCAAATTCAACAAAAGATTATGATCCGTTCGGGATGGGCATGCCGAATCGTTCATGGAGTGTGTCATCATCTGAGAATTACAGGTACGGGTTTAATGGGCAGGAGCAGGATGATGAGGTGTATGGAAATGGGAATGCAAATACAGCGATGTTTTGGGAGTATGATCCGAGGTTAGGGAGGAGGTGGAATGTAGATCCTATAGATAAACCTTGGTTGTCAAAATATCATGCTTTTAGTAATAAACCAATTACAAATACTGATTCTAATGGGGATTGTGATGATTGCCCTCAACCTTCATTCAAAATTGGACTTTCATTAGGAACTGGAGGATTAAAAGTAGGGACTAGTTTCACTCTGGATCAACCAATTGGTGATTTTACAGCTTCATATGGTTTGGGAGTTACCTACCAAAGTAATTTCTACACTACAGGTAAAAGTGGAATTGAATTCAGAAATTCGGCAATGATGAATTACAATGACGGTGATTTCAGTGTCAGTGTCGGAACGAATATGTGGTCAGGTACTGGTCAATTGCAAGAGTTTAGTCAAAGAACAGGGATGATGGCTGCTTCGTTTAAAGGTTTTGGCTTTATATACGAGAATGACGGGACACCATTTGGTTATGTTGGTTTAGGGGATCGGGAAGATAGCTATAGAACGGCTGCAGCTTCAATTACGATACGGGAATTTTCTGTAAATATGAACTTGTTAACGGGTTTGAGAGATAAAGAAAGTTTCGCAGAAGAAGAAAAGGCCGCTGATGGAAAAATGGGCACTCCCCAAGGTGAGGGAATGTTTGGTGAAAATTATACCCACGGGTTTGTCTATGAAAAGGGAGAAAAATATAGATATGGTGGATTAACATTGAATTATGGTGAATACAGCATAGGCATAAATTCTGATCGATGGATAAGGGGTCCATTTCAAAACACAGTAGCTCATGACTGGATTCAAGATCAAAGGCAATTTCAAGTTTTAAGTAATGCGATACTTCCAGTTATTAATATATCAAATATAAGTACAACGAAATTTACTATATGGTTATGAAATTCAAATCACAACTGACAATAATTCTACTTTTTATGTCTTTAAGCGCTTGTTCTCTTTTTGAAAAAGGCTACGATAATCAGTATGGGCAATATGTACCTAAACATCCCAGATTTAAGTTAAAAGATAAACATGGAAATACAATTCCTCAAAATCTGGATACTATAAATATTTATAGAGAATTCAAAAGATATTATATGGGGGAATTAGTGCAGCCAAAAGGGAATGATTACTATGCCTCTAATAATTTGGTCTATTACTGGAAATTTTATTCTAACGGTAGAGCTTTGGGTTTTTCTAAATTTGATCCATCAAATGGTGACCCCACAGGTAACATTAATGATGATGATTTAAACCCTAATAATGCGAATTATAGTAAGTCATATTATTTCAGTGAAGATGGAAAAAAGATACAAATTGAAGAGTTTGCTTATGCAGAGGGTCAGGGAATGTATATCATTCTTGATTATTATTTGAATACAAGGGGGGACACATTAACTATGATTTATAAAAAATCGAAAACAGTATATGTAAGAGAAATTTTAGGTGAGAATATAAAAACCTACTCTGTTGATTGGTAGATACCCTGACTTGTCCTAAAATAAGTTTACGCAAATCTACGTAAACGATGTGCTACAAACATTACGACAAGTTAGTAATTAATACTTTTATTCCTTTCAGAGTTCCCACTCTGATACTTTATTAATTCCTTCAGAGCTATTCCTCGCCATCTCATTCCCATCAAGGTTCCCTCCTCCACCACTTCCTAGCATAGTTTCGCACACCCGTAAAAATATAAAAACCGTGTAACCCTGCGCATCTTAAAACGGTTTCTTTGCAACAGGCACATCATAAAATTTCAAATAATTTGTAACAGGATAAACGCCCTGATCACCGGTTTTATAAAACCTGGCAGATGAATTCACATAGTCTTCAGATGTCTCAGCGAGCTCCCAATGTTTAGATATTGGGTTGCGATGAATGTATTGCAGTTTCTAGATTTGCGCAGGGTTAAAACCACATGTTTATTTTTTTAGACCTCTGCTCGGAATAAAAATAGTAGATGCAATCTATGGAGAACAGGGATAGAAATCATTTTGCTTTCTTAAATTTTTCAGAAATTTGTTTATCGTTTTTATCTATTATTGGTTCGTTACAGACAAGAAAAAAATAATCTAATTTAATTGCTGTTTCCGGTTTAAAGTTAGACATGAATACACCAAGTAGTCTTAGCCTGTCAGAATAAGTTATTTTATCGGCAGGCAGTATAGAGTTGCATTCCTTTGATTTTTCAATCATTAAATCTATAAAGTTAGTATATCCCTTATCTTCAATATGATCTACAAGTTTTTCTATATATAAATTACATAAAGCATAATCATCAGTATTAAAATTATTTAGCATGTATTCTGAGTAGGTAATTAATGCTTGATTGTCGCTTATCAAAGTATTTATTTTTGAAGCCTCTTCTTGTGTGAAGACAAGTTCATTATTAAAGCCATACCGTGAGTATTTATTTATGAATAAAACAGGTTTGGAATATTTATTTATTAGCTCAGAAAACTTATTTGTCAAATATATAGCCCTAAGCCTAACTAGTTCTCTAACTGTATATGTAGATGTATCTACCAGTGTGAACTTTATGGTATCTATATTTAGTGTATCAAAAAATATACTATCAATTAAAACATCCATCCTAACATAGCTGGACAATATTGAATCAACATTAATGCTTTTTATTTGCTGTTTCTGGTCTGTCTCGTGCTTGCAAGAAGGTGAGACCAATAAAACTCCCAAACAAAATATTACATAACTTTTAAACTTCATAGTGCATAATTTATTCTTCTAAATTATTTTCGAGCCAGCTATCAACTTCTTGATCAATAACAGGGTTTTTCATATCAGCCCGAATTTCTGTAGCCCTGTTTATTGAATCTTGGGTAGACTCTAAAGTTTTATGATCTTCTCTCCATTTTCCGATATTGACTTCCCATCCAATAGGTAAATCAAACAATGAAGGAATGTCGTCGCTTTTATATCCAGCACCCCGTTCTCCGTAGTTTGTTAAACTTAATTTTTACTCAAAATTAACAAAAGAACGCTGTTCGGCGTAGATTGTATCTACGTCGTTCAAGGTGTGTAGTTTGCAACTACATTTTATTCAAAACTATGTAGTAAAATAAATTTTAAATACTTTTATTTGAAAAAAGTAAATGCCGGAAGGATATAAAATAAGAGACCAGGAAGGAAGTTATTTTATGACGTTTACTGTTGTTGACTGGATAGATGTTTTTTCAAGAAAAAGATACTGCGATATTTTGCTTGAAAGTTTTACATATTGCCGAAAAGAAAAAGGATTATTGCTTTCAGCTTATGTAATTATGAGTAACCATGTACATGTAATTGCAAAAAGTTCAGCAGGTGAACTTTCAGAATTAGTTGGAAGCATTAAAAAATTTATATCCAAAAAAATAATCACCTCTATTAAAGAAGAACCTGAAAGTCGAAGAGAATGGATGTTGCATAGATTTGAATATGCAGCAAAATATACTAAACGAAACGAACAATATCAGTTCTGGACGCATGACAATCACCCTGAAGGAATATTTACACCACAATTTTTTGATCAGAAGTTGCATTATATACACATGAATCCTGTGCGGGCAGGAATTGTTGAATTGCCTGAGCATTATCTTTATAGCAGTGCAAGAAATTATGCCGGGTTAAATGCGCTGATTGAAATAGATTTAGATTAATGTTGAATGTTATTTATTTAAATGGTAGACACAGTCTACAAACCAAATTCGACGTAGATGCAATCTACGCCGAACGTTCTAATAATGTTTATATTTATATTTGATGTGAATCAATCTACGGAGAACAGGG
>JBJXHH010000028.1:0-3666 GCA_046160675.1 Chitinophagales bacterium | reverse complement strand
TTTTTTTCGAGCGGCTAAAATAGGGAATTGTAGGGAGATGGAGTGGAAAAAAACCTGTCAGACATGTTTACAGACCGGGAAAATATTGGGCGAAAAGGTTGATGTTAAGTTTCTTTCATGCAGTATGACATTTAGATTGAAAGTTTAATTTTACCTGCAAATGAAAAATGCGGTATTTGGGCTATTTGTCATAATAGTATTTACTTCTCAAGCGCAGGTAGGGTATAACAACTTGGGCAGTAGAAGTAATGGCATGGGCGATGCCAGTGTAACATTAACAGATGTGTTCAGTGTGTTTAATAATCAGGGAGCCCTGGGTTTTGTTGAACAAACTTCTTTCGGTTTGTCTGCGCAAAATGTTTTCGGGTTGGAGGGGTTACATGTTTTTAACGGGGCAGCGGCAATAAAAACTAACAGCGGGAATTTCGGGGTGAGCGTAAATTATTTCGGCGATGAAAACTTTAATCAAATGAAAGCGGGAATTGCTTACGGAAGAAATCTGGGGGAAAAATTCGGTGCAGGAATCCAATTAGATTATGTGAGTACGAATGTGAATGAATTGAATAATGCATCAGCTATCACATTTGAGGCAGGCATAAAATATTCTCCCTATAAAAAATTAGAAATCGGCGCAAGGGTGTTTAATCCCATCCGGGCGAAGTTGGGTGAAGGGCTTGCAGAAGAAGAGTTGCCTGCTTTGTTAAACATCGGCCTGAGTTATGTTCCGTCTGATAAAGTGATATTGGCAATAGAAGGTGAGCAGCAATTAGATGCTGACCTGCGGATTAAAAGCGGCATTGAATATCAAATTATAGATGCGTTGTTTTTACGAGGAGGATATTTGAGTAACCCTTCTATGTTCACATGTGGTGCCGGCTTAAAACTGAAAGGTTTTTATTTTGATTTTGCTGCACAGTTTCATCAACAATTGGGTTTAACACCGGGCATCGGTGTTATGTATGAGTTGCAATAAATGATTACATGACTTTCAAAAACAAATACTGCCTTCTTTTTTGTCTACTGCTATACACTCTTGCAGTTGAAAAATCATTTGCTCAAATAAACGACACAACAGGAGTTGTGAACGACATTTTAGAGTCTGTGGTAGAAAACGAAAGCAGCGTAGAAAACGGCCTGGAAGATTATGAAGAAAATATTGAAGCCCTGCTGAAAAATCCCCTCAACATTAACAAAACTCCTTACCTTGAACTTATTCAATCAGGTTTATTTACAGATGTACAATGCAGGAATTTATTACAGCACATTAACAGTTACGGCGCCTTGTTGAATATATATGAGTTACAAACCATCCCAGGTTTTGATGTAGGCGACATCAACCGCATCAGGTATTTTATAACAACGGGAAATGCGTTGGCTGCAGAAGTTCCACTTTACAAACAACTGTACGAAGGCAAGTATCAATACTATGTAAGATTAAGTAAAGTGCTGAATGAGCAGGAAGGATATAGCGGCGACACTTCAGTTACAAGCCCTTACTTAGGAAACAATCTACGGGTTTACACCAGGTTAAAATACAATTATAATAACCAACTTATGTACGGCATCACTGCCGAAAAAGACCCGGGTGAAGAACTTTTTGGCGAAAACCAACCACAGGGTTTTGATTATTACAGTTTTCACTTTTTGAAAAAAAGCAAAGGCTTTTTGAAAACTCTTGCGGTGGGAGATTATGAGGTCAATCTTGGGCAGGGATTAACTTTCTGGAGTGGTTTCGGATTTGGCAAATCCGTGTATCCTGTAGCAGTGCGCAGAGTTGCTCCTGTGCTCGACAGTTACAGCAGCGTAGATGAAAACCGGTTTTTGAGGGGTGCTGCAGTTACTCTCGGCAAAAAAAACCTTTTTATCACTCCTTTTATTTCTTACAAAAAAATTGATGCAAATATTTCTTTGTTTGATTCTGTTGATGCAGAAGTTGTTGAAGTGTCCTCCTTGCAATCTAGTGGCTTACACAGAACAGAAAGTGAACTGGCTGATAAAGATGCTGTGCAGCAAACCATTGCCGGAATAGATGTGAGTTATTATAAAGAACAATTTCACCTCGGAGCTTCTGCTGTTTATCAAAAATTTAACACAACCCTGAATAAAGATCTTGACCCCTCCCAATATTTTGATTTTGAAGATGATCAACTTATCAATGCGAGCATACACTATAATTATCTCTGGAGAAATATTTTATTCTATGGCGAAACGGCTGCAAGTGATAATAAAAAGATCGGAACCTTGAATGGGTTGATCATTCCGATTGACAAAACTGTAGATCTCGCAATTATATACAGGTATTATGATAAAGCATATCAAACATTATATGCAAATGCATTTGCTGATGCAAGTACCCCTTCAAATGAAAGCGGCACCTATTTCGGCATAGAAGTCAAACCATCAAAACCCTGGAAAATCGCCGGCTATGTTGATGTTTACAAACACCCCTGGCTGGAGTTTCTTGCTGATGGGCCGTCTTATGGAACAGATGTAATGGGTGAGGTCAATTATAAACCTGCAAGAAACTTTGAAACGTATTTCCGGATGAAAAATGAAATCAGTGATGCAAACTTATCTACTGATTTCAGTGAAGACCTTCCGCATGATATCTTAGTTGATAGGTCAAAAACAAATATGCGCTGGAACTTAGTGTACAAGATCAATTCTTCTTTTACAGTACAAAGCAGGGTTGAGTATGCTTTGTTTGAAGAAGCTACTACTGATGTACAGGAGAAAGGATATTTGTTATACCAGGATCTTAAGTATCATCCGCTGGGCGTTCCTGTTTCATTCTCTGCAAGGTTTGCAATGTTTAACACAGACAGTTATGATGCAAGAATTTATGTATATGAAAATGATGTATTGTATGCTTATAGTATTGTAGCGCTGTACGGCCGGGGAACAAGAAATTATATTACACTGGAGTATTCACCATTTAAATGGATGGATATCTGGCTGCGCTACGCAAGAACATTTTACACTGACGAGGAAATTACCTCTAATGCAGATATTGAAGGCCCTGCAAAAAGCGATGGAAGGGTGCAGGTAAGGCTGACGTTCTAAATCTTCAAGTATTATCTCTTTACTACAAGCGTATTTGCTACTTTATCATGTAGTGCCTGCCTTTTGCGATCGAAAAGTGCAATAACGCACCCTAAAAAAACTATTAAAATGGAAATGAGCTTTCCAATAGCTCTTTTAAATGCCTGGCTCCAGCTTATTTTCCCTCCATCTTTTCTTCGTACCCTGATACCTGTGAGTAATTTTCCTATCGATCCTCCGAACATTTTATCAAACAATGCGAAGAATAATACGGGTATGAGAAAACATCCTATCGCCATTTCAGCAGGAAATCTTTTAAACATGCTGGGAATTGTTTTTGCCCAAAGCGATGGATCAAGTAGTGAGTCTCCGTAAGAAAGCAATTCATACTTATCTGGAAGTGAGGTTTGCCCTTCTTGTGATGTTCTATTTTCCTTAGGAATGGCGCCCATGGTAAAAAATAAAAATGCCGAAATGAGGCAAAATAAAATGAAGATTTCTATAAGAAAGGCTATACCCCTTGCGAAAATAGAAGCTAACTGATGATTATGAGACATAGTTTCAGTTTTTAAGTTTATAAAGATAAGAATGAATCCTGCGGTCAAAAGTAATAATTAATCCGCA
>JBJXHH010000027.1:0-3852 GCA_046160675.1 Chitinophagales bacterium | reverse complement strand
CCATCAACATCAGTTACTATTCCTCCATGAGCAGAGGCTATTGCTATTTCAGTAGACTTTGCCAAACCCAATGGCATTGCATTTCTTCTGCGTTCAATAATTTCTTTTGATTTAGGTCCGGGGATTGATGTTTTTAAATTTATAGTTGACATATTTTCTTAATTGACATACATAACAATAATAGCCCCCGCATTTCCACAAGTTGGATCATTCAGGTAATCCTTCATCAAGCCCTTTATTTCAAATCCTACTTTTTCCTGGACCGAAACTGTTGGGTCGAAAATTTCATGATTCTTTACTTTCAAATAATATTCATCAACTGTCATCCCCTCAGCATATTTATAATACCCATTCAGCATGCCTACTGTTAATTGTCCTTTGCAACCAAGTTCTTTTGCAATTTCATTTCTGATATTGTAAAATGCTTTTGCTACGCCTTGCCCACGGTAGTCGGGATGCACACTCACATCAATTCCGTAAAGCCATTCGCCATTCGGATCATGATTCGTAAGCCAACCGCCGGCCACAGTTTCAGAAAAAGTGTGATGCACAGGATTATTCAAATCAAAATTATATCGCATTGTTGTTGTGCCGCCAATTACTTTATCTTCCACTAACGCAACTAATTGCCCTTCTGGGAAAATTTCGAGGTGTTTTAAATATTGCTCTTTATGCAATATTTCATCTTCAGCCAAATTGGGGAATACAATGTATTGTAATTCTTCCAATGATGCACAATGTATTTTTTGAGTATGCCTAATAACTACATTATTTGCTAATCTTTTATCAATAAACATAATCCTAAATAGTATATCCCAGTATTACATAAATGACACAACTTAAAGTAAATGAAATCAGCGCATAGGGTAATTGCGTAATTCCATGCTCATAATTATTGCACTCAGCGCCTTGCGAAGCAAGTATTGTTGCATCACTGAAAAAACATGCATGCGCACCAAAAGCTCCTGCACTCACCACTGCGCCGATACATAACCACATATTACAATCTAGCGCAGTGGCTAATGGTATTACCAAAGGAATTGCAATTGCATAAAGACCCCAACTATTACCTGTAGCAAATGCAATTGCGCCTAACGTCAGAAAAATGATTAAGGGTAAAAATTCTTTACTAACACGGCCATCTACACTGTCAATTACATATTGTGTTAACCCCATACCGTCTCCGAGGTTTTTCAACACATAACTCAACACCAATAAAACCAATGCATAGAGCATACTTTTCATCCCCTCGATAGTTGATGCTGATAATGTTTTTACTGATGCAACTTTGAAAAGAGAATAATAAATAATTGTAAATACCAATGCTACAATGATCCCTTTCAATGCATCTAAATCCATAAGGATGGTTCCCCCAATGAGAACAAGAAGCGGAAGGATTAGAAATAAGATATTCGATTTCTTTTTATCATCAAACACTTGAACGTCTAATTTAAATTCTTCTGAATTATCCGGGATAACCTGATTGGTTGTCTCCGCCCTTTTAAGCGCCGTTTTCATTTTTCCAATGATTGGGATAACGCCAAGAATTGTTAATGGCACTAAAAGGAATTGAATGTATCCGTAGGAGATGTAGGGAATGATATTGAGATAGGCTGTGATCCCTTCACCCTCTCCCACTAACTGATTATCCTCCAACAATTGCCCAATAAAAATAACCCAGGTAGAAATGGGAACAATAACACAAATCGGGACTGCAGTTGAACTTACGACATAAGCAAGCATTTCTCTCGGAATGTTAAAATGATCGGTTACTTTTTTCATGGTAGTTCCTGTAGTGAGTGCATTCAAATAATCATCAACAAATAAAAATGTTCCGAATATCCAAGTTGTAAGCAATGATTTCTTCTTCGTGTCGGCGTACCTGAGCATTTTATTTCCAAAAGCAAGAACACCTCCGCTTCTAATCATCAGGTTGATTAATGCGCCGTAAAGGCAGCAAACCATGATGACCCACACCATAAGGTCGTCCTGCAAAGTGACAGTAAATGAATCGATGGTTGCAGTAAAAAAATTTGTACTGGATTTTATATCAATGATGATGTAACCGGCAACAATGCCAATGATGAGTGGTTCTAATGAAAGCCTTGTAAGCAAAGCAATTACAATCACTATTAATGGAGGAATTAGCGAAAGCCAGCCGTAATAAACTTCTGATGTCTCCATGAGGGTTTATAAATTTCCGATGCTTATAAGTTTTTTTTCCAGGTATTCAAACAACCCTTCGCTGCCGCTTTCATGCCCGATGCCGCTTTGTTTCCATCCGCCAAAAGGAGCTTCGGTTCCATGCGGTGCAAACTCATTGATTCCTACCATGCCGAACTCTAAATTTTCTGACAAATAAATTGAGTCGTTGATATTATTTGTCCAGATGTATGCAGCAAGACCATAGGGAGTTGCATTCGCTTTCTCAATCACTTCTTCTTTTGTTTTGAATGGGATGAGAGGCATCACAGGACCAAAGATCTCTTTATGAATAAACTTTGATTCCTCTTTTCTTACTTTTATAACTGCGGGAGAAAGAAAATATCCTTTTTCATTTTCCGCACCGCCTGTTAACAGTTCATTTCCTTCGTTGATGGCTTCATCCAGAATATCCAGCACATGTTGCTGTTGCTTTTTATTAATGAGTGGGCCAATTCTTATACCCTCCTCCATTCCATTACCCATCTTCAATTCTTCAACATTTTTGATAACTGAATTGGCGAACCCATCATAAATCTTTTCATGCACATAAAATCTTTGTGGAGCAATACAAACTTGCCCGCAATTTCTGAATTTATGATTGACTGACAACTTTGAAACATGCTCAATGTCTATGTCAGGCATAATGATGACCGGAGCATTACCTCCAAGTTCGAGTGAAAGCTTTGTATTTGTTTTACTTGCTCCATCCATCAATACCTTCCCAACCCTCGTGCTGCCAGTAAAACTTATCTTTTTAACCTTTTCATTTTGCAAAAATTCATGGCCTATCTTATCTGCTTCGCCATTTACTAAATTCACTACGCCTTTCGGAATGCCTGCTTCAACCAATGCAGCAATTAAGTTCATTCCGGAGAGAGGTGTATATTCACTTACTTTTGCCACGACAGTGCAACCGGCAGCAAGAGCTGCTGCCCAGGCTCTTGCTGGATTGTAGGCAGGGAAGTTCCAGGCAGTGATTACACCGATCACTCCCATCGGCTGATAAATTACCTGCATGCGTTTGTCTGTTCGGCTGGATGGAATTACTTTACCATAGCTTCTCTTTCCTTCTTCGGCAAACCATTCAAATAAATTAGCAGCAACATTCCATTCTCCTTTCGCTTCGGCCATGGGTTTGCCACTTTCCATCACCATTTCTTTAGCATACTCGCCAATATTTTTCCTGATTATTTCAGCAGCTCGTTTCAATATTTCACCTCTGCTCCAAGGAGTGAGTTTACTCCAGGTTTTAAATGCCTCTGCTGCTGCATCAATTGCAAGCCTCGCATCTACATCATTTCCGTAAGGAACCTTGCAAATGATTTCTTCAGTTGCGGGGTTGATCACTTCCCACACATTTCCATTCTGCGCATCTTTAAACTCTCCGTTTATGAATTGTTTTTTCATTCACTTTTGGGTTAATTCATTCAAACTTTCTTCAATTATATTTAATCCATTGTTCAATTGCTCATCTGAAATAACAAGTGGAGCAAGATTGCGGATGATATTACTATAAATACCCGCACTGATAACTATCAATCCCTTTTCATAACAGCGCTGCAATACTTTCTTACATAACTCTGTGTCAGGTTTGTTGATATCACCATCGATAGATAACTCAAATGCCATCATAGCGCCTAAGCCCCG
>JBJXHH010000026.1:0-4232 GCA_046160675.1 Chitinophagales bacterium | reverse complement strand
CCGAGAACACAAAAGAGATTTTCAGTTTCATTGCGCAGATCATAAGCCAGTTTTTTTACCAGGTCATTGTTTGAAAGTGTTACTTCGGAACGGATGAAGTTTATAGCACCAACTTTTTCAATTTTATGTTTCAACTCACTTTTTAATTGAGAAAGTTGTATCAGTTGAAACCTTTCAACTTCCTTTTTCAAAATATCATTTTCAGTTATTAATGCCTGTACATTTTTTACAACATCACCATGACTTTTTACCAGTTCTTTTACCTGCGATAGTTCAGAAACCTGTTCATGAACATACTTTTCAGCGCCTAGGCCCGTTACTGCCTCAATCCTGCGAATGCCTGCCGCCACTGCACTTTCAGAGGTTATTTTGCATAAACCGATCTGCCCGGTAGCTTGTACATGTGTGCCTCCACAAAACTCCTTGCTGAAGTTTTCATCTGCTATCACCACCCGCACATTGTCACCGTACTTTTCGCCAAACAACATCATGGCTCCGAGTTTTTTTGCCTCTTCTATCGGCATCACTTTCGTTTGTACGGGTAGGTTCTCTCTTATCTTTTCATTTATAATTGCTTCAATGTTCTGCATCTCATCATCTGATATTTTGCTGAAATGAGAAAAGTCAAACCGCAGCCTGTCCGGCCCAACATAACTTCCTTTTTGTAGCACATGTGTGCCTAAGATATTTCTCAATGCTGCATGCAATAAATGTGTTGCTGTATGATTACCTTGTGTTTCTCTCCGGTTTTGTGCATGCACTTTTGCAATTACAACTGAACTTGTATCATCAGGTAAAGCATCTGTGAAATGAATAACCAGGTCGTTCTCTTTTTTAGTGTCTAAAACTTTGAGCACTTTATTGCTGATTATTAGTTCTCCTGTGTCGCCTATTTGTCCGCCGCTTTCTGCATAAAAAGGAGTTTTGTTAAGAACAACCTGGTATTGAGTAACATTTTTTGTTTTCACAGAACGCATCTTCACAATTGTTGCCTCACATTCTAAAGTATCATATCCTATAAATTCAACCTTCTTAATATTTGAGAGCACAATCCAATCTCCTGTTTCCATAGAAGTTGCATTTCTTGAACGTTCTTTCTGCTTTTCCATCTCTACATCAAAATCTTCTTTCTGAACCTGCAGGTTTTTTTCCCGGGCGATCAAGCTTGTTAGGTCAAACGGGAAACCGAATGTGTCATACAATTCAAAAGTTACCTTGCCGGGTATTTCGGTTTTCTTTTCCTTTTTCAACTCTGCTTCAATATCATTTAATCTCTTTATCCCGGTTGAGAGCGTTCTAAAAAAAGAAGTCTCTTCTTCAAAAATAACCTTGCTTACCAGTTCTTTTTGCGCATGTAACTCCGGGAACACATTTTTAAACTCTTCAGCAAGTACATCAACCAGCACATGGAAAAAAGGGCTTTTTACATCAAGGAAAGAAAACCCGTACCTGATGGCCCTGCGCAGGATACGCCTTACAACATAGCCCGCCCCGGTATTTGAGGGTAATTGCCCGTCAGCTATGCAAAAACTCACTGCACGGATATGATCGGCAATCACCCGGAAGGCAATATCCGTTTTCTCATCCTTTCCATAAACTTTGTTGCTAAGTGTTTCGGTCTTTTTTATAATGGGAGTGAAAATATCAGTATCATAATTCGACGACTTGCCCTGCAGAGCTCGAACTAATCTTTCAAAACCCATCCCGGTGTCAACATGTTTTGCAGGCAGTTCTTCCAAAGTGCTGTCGGCTTTGCGGTTAAACTGAATGAACACATGATTCCAGATCTCTATCACTTGCGAGTCACCGGCATTAACAAGGATTTTACCGTCAGTTTTTTTTCTTTCTGCATCGCTGCGCATGTCGTAGTGAATCTCGCTGCATGGGCCACAGGGACCTGTATCGCCCATCTCCCAGAAATTATCTTTTTTGTTTCCCCGCAAAATTCTTTCTTCTGCGATGCATGTTTTCCAAACATCATAAGCCTCCTTGTCAAATGCTAAATTTTCCTTCTCATCACCTTCAAAAACCGTAACATACAACCTGTTTTTATCAAGCTTATACACTTCCGTCAGAAGCTCCCAACCCCATTGAATACTTTCTTTTTTAAAATAATCCCCAAAACTCCAGTTGCCCAGCATTTCAAACATGGTATGATGATAGGTATCAACGCCTACTTCCTCCAGGTCGTTATGTTTACCTGATACCCTCAAACATTTTTGTGTATCAGCGATCCTTGGAAATTGCACCGGAAGATTACCGAGAAAAATATCTTTAAACTGGTTCATGCCCGCATTGGTGAACATCAATGTCGGGTCATTCTTCACAACTATGGGAGAGGAAGGAACAATTTTATGTTGTTTACTTTCAAAAAAATCTAAAAAAGCTTTTCGTATTTCCAGCGATGTCATCATACTTTTTCTTCACACAATTTCTCAAAATAAAAATGTTTTGTAATTTCGAAGCCTTGTAAAGGCAGGCCCACAGGGCAGGCACACAAGGCAGGCAAAATTACAGAAACGAGGCTGCATGGCGAAGAAGATAAAGTATTTTTACAATCCAACTAATCTCCGGTTTGAAAAACTCGTAACACCCAGATGGGTGATAGTTTTACGGGTATTCGGCTGGCTGTGTACTGCAGCAGCATTCTCATTTATCATCATGTGGATTGCTTACACTTATTTTGATTCGCCCAATGAAAAGTATTTGAAGGAACAGATATCTCAGATGGAGTTTGAATATGAGTTGATGAGTAATAAGCTGGATACGATGGACATGATCATGAATGAAATTGCGCATCGGGATGATAATATTTACAGGACGATATTTGAAGCAGAACCTGTTTCAAGGGCAGAACGGGTGGCAGGCATAGGCGGAAGTGAAAGGTTTAAACGCATGAGCAATCTCGATAATTCTACTCTGATAAAAAGTATAGCCAACAAACAGGAAGTGATACGCAGAAAATTGGTGACTCAATCAAAATCCTTTGATGAATTGGGTACGCTGATAACTGAGAAGGAAAAAGTACTCGCATCGATCCCTGCCATTCAGCCTGTAAGTAATAAAGAGCTTGAACGGATTGCCTCAGGTTTCGGCTATCGTATTCATCCTATTTATAAAGTGCCTAAGTTTCATGATGGGTTGGATTTTACAGCACCTAAAGGAACAGATGTTTTTGCAACTGCTGATGGAGTGGTGGAACAGGCAGATAATAATTCAAGCGGTTACGGAAATGTGATAGTTATCAATCATGGAAACGGGTATAAAACCCGTTATGCGCATTTGAATGGTTTTGCAGTAAGGGCAGGTAACAAAATTAAAAGGGGTGAATTGATTGGCTATGTTGGTACAACAGGGTTATCTACTGCACCGCATTTGCATTATGAAGTGGAGAAAGATGGAGTGAAAATTGATCCTATCAACTTCTTTTTTAATGATCTTTCGCCAGAAGAATATGCTAAACTCATAGAAAAAGCAAACCAGGCAAACCAGTCATACGATTAATATATGCCCTACAAAGACAAAGAAATAGAAAAAATTTACTGGAGTATTGGAGAAGTGGCATCTTCTATGGGTGTAAGTGTAACGATGATACGTTTTTGGGAGACCGAACTGGATTTTCTGAAACCCCGTAGAAACAAAAAGGGCGACCGATTTTATACTAAGCTTGATGTAGAGCGCATAAAAATGATACATTATCTTACTAAGGAAAAAGGATTCACTCTCAAAGGCGCAAAACAGAAGATACTTGCTGAAGGTGTTGAAAAAGTTGATGCGCAATTCCAGGCGGTTGAAACGCTTAAAAAGATAAAAGGATTTCTTGAGCAATTGAAGAGTGAGATGTAAGGGCAAAAGAGTATAAAAAACCGGAAATCTAATAATCACTCAATTGTTGGATATCTCAAATTGAAGTTTCAATAATAATCCTTTCTCATACCGGCATTCATTCTTACTCCAACCCCGATGAATAGTTCATCTGTATCAAATTGATTCAATACTGCATCATTTTTCCTGTAGATGCATCTGCCTTCCAAGAATACATTGTGCCAGAACTGCCAGCTGATAACGAGATCATTCAGCAATAGGCTATTTTTTATTCCCTGGCCTGTATGGTTCTCATATTCCTGTTCATAATCGAGATAATTTGCAAAAATATTTCCGCCCCAATTGCTGCCTGCAGTGTCGCTGCCATAAACAGCGTTGATGAAAGTATTTTGTAAAACGATCTTCGG
>JBJXHH010000025.1:0-16449 GCA_046160675.1 Chitinophagales bacterium | reverse complement strand
AAGTACGGAAGCCTTGAAGCTGCAAAAGCCGCTGCAAGACAACACAGAATGGAACAAGGAAAAGCGGAAGGTAAAGGAAAGCAAGGTGCAAGCATTAAAAAAGATCAAAGAAAGAAGAAACCTTCAGGTAATTAATAAAGTCAAGTTAAGAATTTGAAAGCCTTCCCGGAACGGGGAGGCTTTTTTTATGCATGTTGAAATAAGAATAAAAAGAAAATAAAAATCCAAAGTGCATCTATAACATGCCAGTAATGTGAAAGTAATTTCAAGCGAACAATCTGATTTACATCACTTACATATAATAATTTTTTTACAGGGTCATTTACCGCTTTTTGAACTTTAAAGATTGCAACAGACAAAAACAAAATACCTGCGAAAATATGCAACCCATGTAGCCAGCCTAACAAGTATATATAACTGTAAGAAGGGCTGCCTGATAAAGTAAAACCTGCATTATACATTTGAATCCACCCGGTAAACTGACAGACCAAAAATACAAAGGAAAATAGCAGTGCCAGGAGGAGGTGTTGCCTCAGTTTTTTAACTTCATCTGATTTGTAATCAGTTTCAATTTTTTTTAATAGTACACTTATACCCATTACACAAAAAGAACTCAACCAGAAAATTTTTGGAAGTTGAAAATCTACCCATTTCCCTAGATTAACACTAAAAATATAGGCGTAACTTAATCCAAGAAAGAGGATAATGATACCTGCAAGAAGCAAGTGAACAATGATCACATATACTTGGGCATAGGGTTTTTCCTTACCTGGATTTTCTGAACTTTCAGTTTGCATTTTTCCCTCCAACAAAAATAACCTGATTTCCTCAAAAATGTTTGAACCAAACCCGTTTTACATAGCGAATATCTAACTTTACAGGTAAACAAAAATGAAAATGCGTTTCACATACTTGTTTGTGTTTTTACTATTTGTACCCACTATGCTGCAGGCACAAGATGTTGGAGGGAAAAAGAAAAAGAAAGGAAATTATTATGTTTTAGTTGATTCAGGATTCCTTACATTCAAACCTGAACAAGGCGCCATTTTAAAGGGTATTTACGAACACGATTCCTTAAAGAAAATCGAATGTTGGTATGGGTTTAATTTCGGGGACTTGCGCAGGGAGTTCCATTACTGGAACGGACAACTGATCATGATAATTGAATCTCAGAGATTGTATAATGGCGGCACTGTAGGTCGGGTAGATGCAGATACTATTCAACCCAATTACCAGGGGCGATACCTTTTTGAAAATTCTGTTATAAAAAGCATTAAACAGGATGGAAGCTATAGTTTTCTTGATACCCCGGCTGATAAAAATTCCATGCAGGAAACATTTCTTCAAATGTCTGCAGCATATCAGGCAGCACTTGATAAAGAAAGGGTAAATAAAAAGAACCGTGTGAAGATAAAGAAATCAAAAAGCTAAGTAGTATTTTCGCAGCATCTAAAACTCAACTATGAGCCATCAATTATTACAGGGAAAAAAAGGTATCATTTTCGGTGCCTTGGATGAAAGTTCCATAGCATGGAAAGTAGCAGAAAAATGTTTTGAGGAAGGTGCAAGATTTACTTTAACTAATGCTCCGATAGCAATGCGTATGGGCGCCATCAACCAACTTGCAGAAAAATGTAAGACGGAAATTATACCTGCTGACGCCACATTGGTTGAAGACCTGGATAAACTCATAGATCAAAGTATGGAAAAATTAGGAGGTAAGCTTGACTTTATTTTACATTCCATTGGCATGAGTCCGAATGTTCGCAAAAACAAACCTTACACTGACTTGAATTATGATTTTTTGATGAAAACTTTAGATGTAAGCGCTGTTTCTTTTCATAAAGTGATACAAGCAGCGTATAAAAAAGATGCAATCAACGAATGGGGCAGCATTGTTGGGTTGACTTACATAGCTGCACAAAGGGCATTTCCAAGCTATAATGACATGGCAGATGCAAAAGCTACTCTTGAAAGTATTGCAAGGAGTTTTGGATATCACTATGGGAAATACAGAAAAGTTCGTATTAATACGATCTCTCAATCACCCACCAGGACAACAGCAGGCAGTGGCGTAAAAGGTTTTGATGCTTTCTATAATTATGCTGACAGGCTTTCACCTCTTGGCAATGCTTCCGCAGAATCTTGTGCTGAGTACACTGTGTTTCTGTTTTCGGAGATGAGCCGGATGATCACTATGCAGAACCTTTATCATGATGGTGGTTTCAGCAGTGTAGGGGTTAGTGAAGAGATAATGGATATAATGAGTGCAGATGCCGGGCAAAAAGGATGATCCTTTCAACTTTTATTGAATACTAAGTTTTTTGATGAAACTTTCTGTTTCAGTTCTTATAACAACAAGGTAAACTCCTTTCTGGAGTTCTCTGATACCGAAATGCATGGAGTTTTCAATTGCAGAATTTGATATGATTAATCTTCCCTGGATGTCATATAGCTCAAAGAAATATTGTTCAGGTAAATTTTGAAACACAAAATTTTGTGTTTCAAAATCATAAAATACAGAAATTCCTTGCAAAGAATTTTTTATCGAAATAACATCAGAATACATAAAACTGTCATCAGCATCAACCATTTTCAGTTTATAAAACCATTGCCCTGAAATATTTCCAATTGTTGCATCCCTTAAAGAATACATTTTTTCGCCGGAAGCCACTGCAATGCCGATACTATAAAAGTTTAGACCATCCTCACTTCTCAAAACTTCATAATGTGAAAGGTTTACTTCTTCTGCAACTTCCCACTGCAGTTCAACGGCATTACTCACAAATTCTCCTGAAAAAGAAATTAATTCCACAGGCAAAATAGTTCCTGTTTGACTGTACTTGGCAATGTAAGAATCAAATGAAAAACCTGAAACAGTTAAGCTATAAGTTGAAGGACTTACGTCTACATCAATGTTTGATCCGTAGAAGCCTGTAGTATAAATATTATAGCTGTTATCGACTGCTAACCCCCATACAGTATTGTTTGAACTGATTTGATATGCCCAGTTCAGATTACCATCGTAATTGTATCTTGCTAGAAAACTGTAATTGCCGTCGCCTAACGTTGAGCTTAATAAAGTGCTCGAAGCAGAAGGATCCATGTCGATGCTGTAAGTGTAAGTGCCCACTGCATAAATATTTCCTGCAATATCAGTTTTAATGGAGTTAAGTTCTTCGCCCCAGGTGCTTGAAGCGCCTATTGCTTTTACCCAAAGCAGATCTCCTGAAACAGAATATTTTGCAAAAAATAAATCATTGGTAGTTGTTGTAGGGGGTGATAGATTATTTGTTCCAGAAGATGGATCAAAGTCAGTTGTATTTGCAAACTTACCTGACAATACCAATTGATCAGGGTATGTTAGGATGATATTTTTAATACTTGTAACATTTGTACCGAGGAGTTGTTTTGCATAAGCAAAAGTTCCGTCAGTATTGTACTTTGCGAAAAACCCGCAGGTATATCCAGATGCTGAAGATAAAGAAGATACTGATGCTGAAGGATCAAAATCTACTGTTCCATAAAATGTACCGCAGACATATACTTGCCCGCTACCATCTACAGCAAGATCAAGAGCTTGATCAGAACTTGTTGAACCTACTGTATTTACCCAAAGCAAACCGCCTGTATTACTATACTTTGCAATATAAATATCTTCACTGCCTGCTGATGTTTTATTCACTGTTGTTGCTGATGGGTCGAAATCCTGGGTAGAATAAAAATAACCGCAGACATAAATATTACCTGCAGCATCCAATGCAATTGCTTGGGGATACATTGATCCGGATGTTGTATTGCCCGCATTGATTGCCCATTGAAATAAACCACTGGTATTCACTTTAATAATCGCCATATCAGATCCGCTTCCGCTGTTTAAATTGTAGGTGGCAGCGCCGGGGTCAAAATCAACCGTTCCATCAAAACTGCTGACAACATATGCATTGCCGCTGTTATCAACTGTAAGGTCTACGTTTGTTAAACTCCAGTCAATAGCCCAGGATAACACATTGGCAGTTGTATATTTTGCGAGGTAATGATCAAAACCTGTGGAAGAAAGGTTATAGGTACTTCCTGAAGGGTCAAAATCCATAGTTCCTGAAAGTCGACCAATAGCATAAATATGTGTGTTGTTATAAAGTTCAATTTCACCCGCCTGATCATAACCTGTTGTTGCACTCAGTTTATTGGCCCAGCTAAAAGTGAGGGATTGGCAAAAAGAATTATAACTGAAAATGCATAGCAGGAGGATTTGCAGTAAGAAAATCTTCTTTCCTCTTGAAAATGAATGAAAAGTATAATAACTCACAAGTACAAAGTAACTGGGAAAAGCAGTCCTGCAAAAACAAGAAAGTCACTCATTCGTTGAACCCCGGAAAGGCAAGAGCCGCCTGGGTTTCAGGCGGCTCTTGCAAGATGATTAAACAAAAGGTCACACATTCTCTTCTTTCTTCTCTTCTTCTTTCTCTTTCTTGTCTTTTTTCTTTTTCTCTTTTTCTTTTTCAACCCAAGGATGTAAAATCAATTCACCCTTCTCTTTATCCAGTTCTACTGAAATAGTATCGCCTTCTTTAAACTTGCCGGAGAGAATAGTTTCGGCAAGAGGGTCTTCGAGATATTTTTGAATAGCCCTGTGCAATGGTCTTGCGCCGAACTGCGGATCATAACCTTTTTCACTCAAAAATTCTTTAGCACTTTCTTCCAGTTGCAATTTAAAACCAAGGGTTTCAAGTCTTGAGCGAACATCCCGAAGAGTAATATCTATAATCTTGAAGATGTCTTCTTTGCCGAGGGCGTTGAAGATCACAACATCATCGATTCGATTTAAAAACTCAGGAGAGAATGTTCTTTTCAATGCGGTTTCTATCACTGATTTACTGTGATCTTCACTCTGCATTTGCTTCGCCTGTGTATTAAAACCAACGCCTGCACCAAAGTCTTTTAATTGCCTTGCGCCGATATTGGAAGTCATGATGATAAGGGTATTTTTAAAATCAACTTTTCTCCCTAAACCATCAGTAAGTTGCCCGTCGTCGAGAACCTGTAAAAGAATATTGAAAATGTCAGGATGCGCTTTTTCAATTTCATCCAATAATATAACTGAGTAAGGTTTGCGGCGAACCTTTTCTGTGAGTTGCCCGCCTTCTTCATAGCCAACATATCCCGGAGGTGCACCGATTAACCTGCTCACACTGAATTTTTCCATGTACTCACTCATGTCAATCCTTATGAGTGCATCTTTGCTATCGAATAAAAATTCACTCAGCACTTTTGCAAGTTCGGTTTTTCCAACCCCTGTAGGGCCGAGAAAAATGAACGAACCAATAGGTTTTTTTGGATCTTTCAAGCCCACCCGGTTTCTCTGAATTGACTTTGTTATCTTTTTAATTGCATCTTCCTGTCCTATCACACCTTTTGCCAATTCGTCATTCATATTCACAAGTTTGTGACCTTCGCTCTGGGCAATCCGTTTTGTAGGGATACCTGTCATCATCGCCACAACTTCGGCAATGTCTTCTTCGCCTACAGGATACTTTTCAGTTTTAACCTGTTCTTCCCATTTAGCTTTAGCTGCATCAAGTTCCTCAAGCAATCGTTTTTCAGTATCCCGCAATTTTGCAGCCTCTTCATACCGCTGACTTTTTACAACTTTATTTTTTTCCTCTTTTATGTTTTCAATATCTGCTTCCAGTTTCACAACATCATCCGGTACATGAATGTTTTTAAGATGTACCCTTGCACCTACTTCATCTAAAACGTCAATTGCTTTGTCTGGTAAAAACCTATCAGAAATGTAACGGTTACTCAAACTCACACAAGCTTTTATGGATTCATCACTGTATATCACATTATGAAATTCTTCGTACTTGGATTTTATGTTATTAAGAATTTCAATCGTTTCATCAGCAGTAGGGGGATCAACCAGAACTTTTTGAAAACGGCGATCTAATGCTCCGTCTTTTTCAATGTATTGACGATACTCATCTAAAGTGCTTGCCCCGATGCATTGTAATTCACCTCTTGCCAAGGCCGGTTTGAAAATATTACTTGCATCAAGTGACCCTGTTGCGCCACCGGCGCCTACAATTGTATGAATCTCGTCAATAAAAAGAATTACATCCCGGTTTTTTTCTAATTCATTCATGATGGCTTTCATGCGTTCTTCAAACTGCCCCCGGTATTTTGTTCCGGCAACTAATGCAGCAAGATCCAACATCACAATTCTTTTATCGAATAATACCCTGGAAACTTTGCGCTGGATAATCCTTAGAGCAAGGCCTTCAACAATTGCAGTTTTTCCAACACCCGGCTCACCAATCAGGATAGGATTGTTCTTTTTGCGACGGCTGAGTATTTGGGAAACTCTTTCTATTTCTACTTTTCTCCCAACAATAGGGTCAAGCCTGCCTTCTTCAGCAGCTTTTGTTACATCTCTACCGAAATTATCAAGAACAGGTGTTTTTGATTTTACATTGCCCGGCTTTCGAGGAACATTAAACTGGCGTTCAGATTTTTCTTCATCTTCAAAAGTATCGTCCTCGTTTTGAGCTGTGGGTTTATTCTGGATTTGATCCGGTGACAAGTCAGATTTGACATAATCCAGTTCCTGCCGGAAAATATCATAGTCAATGTCAAACTGTCCGAGTATCTGGGTGGCAATATTGTCTTTGTTTTTGAGAATAGAGAGAAGAAGGTGTTCTGTCCCTATTGTGTCACTTTTTAAAACCTTCGCTTCTAATACAGTTATTTTCAGCACTTTTTCTGCCTGTTTTGTAAGGGGCAGACTGCCGGCATTGAATGTTTGTCGGGGTGATTTCTCCCTAATAGCATCTTCTACTGTTTTTCTAAGTTGCACAACATCAACATCTAAGCTCATTAAAACCTTAATAGCCAGCCCTTCACCCTCACGGATTAAACCGAGCAGGAGGTGTTCTGTGCCTATGTGATCATGACCCAACCTGAGAGCCTCTTCCCGGCTGTAGGATATCACTTCTTTTACTTTGGGAGAAAATTTTGCATCCATACTCTTTCGGAATTTCAAAAATTAAACCATACACTATGTACTGACAGATTAGCTACAAAGTTACTCTGCTTTTGCATACTGGAAGTAATGTGCTTGTAAAAAGTACTAACGCCTGAAACTGGAAAAAATTCTGTAACCAAAAGGCTAGCAGCGGGCAATTGGTACAAATTTGGAAAAAAAATCAATCACTTGTTATTTCGTTCCGTTAAAAGTGCCTATAATTGTTCACGAATTAAAAGATTATGAAGTTTACAGTAGACAAAAAAGAAAGATATTGCTCATTTAAGCTGGATGAAGATAAACTGAACTCACTTATCTCTTCTAACATGAAAAGTGAACTGGTGATACTGAACCAGGAAGGTTATCGGAATATTATTTGTGATATGAGTGATGTTACGTTCATGGATTCTTCAGGATTGAGCGCTGTTTTGATTGGCCACAGAATATGCAAAGAAAGCAACGGAACCTTTGTATTGTGCGCCTGTCAGGAGCCGGTTTTAAAACTCATAAAAATATCTCAACTTGACAGCCTGCTCAATATTGTTCCAACAGAAAGTGAAGCAACCGATTTTATTTTGATGGAGGAAGTGCAACGGGAGATTGACGGCGAATAGTCTTTGTACCCGATGGGTTTTACCATTACAATTATCGGAAGTAACTCTGCGGTGCCTGCTCACGGTCGGCATCCAAGCGCACAGCACATTTCTTTGCAGGATAAAAGCTACCTGATAGATTGCGGGGAAGGCACACAGATGCGTATGCAAGAACTGAACATACGACAAAGCCGCATCAATCATATATTTATATCTCACCTGCATGGGGATCATTATTTCGGGCTCATTGGGCTCATCTCAACCTTTCATTTATTGAAGCGAAACAAACCTTTGCATATTTATGCACCTAAGGAACTTCTGCCCATCATTAATATTCAATTGGATGCCGGGCAAACCCGCTTATGCTATGAAATAATTTTTCATCCGTTAAACCCGGTTAGTTCTGAAATGATTTATGAGAATGAGGATTTGTCTGTATATACAATAGTATTGAAACACAGGATAGACTGTTTAGGGTTTTTATTTAAAGAGAAGCAAAGGGAACGCAAGATCATAAAAGAAAAAATGGAAGAATATACAATCCCTTTTGACTTAGTTCCGGATATAAAAAAAGGAATGGATATTACTGATCCTGAAACTGGAAAAAAGATCAGCAATAAAGAACTTACCTCTGACCCCCTTCGGGCAAGAAGTTATGCATATTGCAGTGATACGGCATATAATGAAGAAATGTTAGAACAAATTCAAGGGGTTGATTTAATTTATCATGATTGTACGTTTGCTGAAGGGAGCAGAGAGAGGGCGTTTGAAACTTATCATAGTACAACAAAACAAGCTGCCGAGATAGCGAAAAAAGCAAATGCGAAGCAACTTCTTATTGGCCATTTTTCTTCCAAGTATGAAAACCTGCAACCTCTTTTAGCAGAAGCAAAGGAATTTTTCCCTGAAACAATTTTGGCAATAGAAGGAAGGGTAGTGGAGATTGAGAGATAAATCGTTAATCCCGTTTCAAATTATACTTCTCAATTTTATTATATAAGTGTGATCGTTGTATATCAAGTTCTTCAGCAGTTTTACTCACATTCCAGTTGTTTTTATTAAGCCTGTGCAGAATAAATTCTTTTTCAATATAGTCTTTAAAGTCCTGAAATTTTTCAAATCGCTCAAAAATGTCTTTTGGGTTACCGCTATTTTTTGGTGATTGGGCATAAGCCAATACTTCTTCCTCCGTAATTTTTTGATCGCTGAGTATTACTAATCTTTCTACAACGTTACGGAGTTCCCTGATATTTCCTGTCCAGGTTATGTTTTGTAATTCCAGCATTGCCTTAGGGGTAATTGTTTTCCGGGGCATACCATAATCTTCACAAATTTCTTTTACAAATTTATCTGCTAACAATGGAATATCATCTGTACGTTCATTGAGTGAAGGCACATGAATTAAAATAACACTCAGGCGATGATAGAGGTCAAGCCTGAAATTTCCTTTATCACTTTCACCTATCAGGTCTTTATTTGTTGCAGCAATTACTCTCACATCCACGGGGAAATCCTTATCCCCCCCAACCCTGGTAATCTTATTTTCCTGTAATGCCCTTAACACCTTTGCCTGCGCACTTGCACTCATATCGCCAATTTCATCAAGAAATAATGTTCCGCCATTTGCTTGTTCAAATTTTCCGATGCGTTGTTTTATAGCAGAAGTAAAAGCGCCTTTTTCATGCCCGAACAGCTCACTTTCAATTAACTCACTTGGAATTGCAGCACAGTTTACTTCTATCAAAGGTCCGTTTGCACGGTTACTCATTTCATGTATCCACCTGGCCACAAGTTCTTTTCCTGTTCCGTTGTCGCCTGTTATGAGAACTCTGGCATCTGTGGGTGCAACACGGTTAATTGTCTCTTTTATTTTTTGAATAGTTGGTGACTCACCAACTATCTCCCTTGTTTTGCTGACCTTGCGTTTAAGAACTTTTGTTTCAGTAATGAGATTGCTTTTGTCTAGAGCATTACGAATTGTAATAAGTAACCTGTTTAAATCGGGTGGTTTTGCTACATAATCAAATGCGCCTTTTTTCACAGCGTCTACCGCAGTTTCTAAAGTACCATGCCCGCTTATCATGATAAAAGGAACATCGGGATTGCTTTGAGTTGCTTTTTCGAGCACTTCCAGACCGTCCATTTTAGGCATTTTAATATCACATAATACGATGTGATAATCTCCATCCTGAATCATGCGCAACCCCTCGGCGCCATCTTGCGCTTCGTGTACAGCATATCCTTCGTACTCAAGTATTTCCCGCAGAGTTTTGCGGATGCTTTTTTCATCATCTACTAATAAAATGTTTGCCATTGTTGTTCAAGTATTCATGATTCAAGTGCCGGAAATCGGTGTGAGGCACTTTTAATTATCAAGTGTAAAAATAGATTGTTCATGCTGATTTTTCGCATTTAATGAAAGATTTTAGAGATTGAGGTGCTGTTACTTTGTAGGGTTAAGTTTTTTTTCCAGAGTGTTTTTTGCTTCTTTTAAAATAGTTTCGTTTTCTGTGGTTTCACCCTGGCAGCATTCATGAAAATTTGTTTTGCAATTCATGCATTGCCCGTGCCCATGCACCCAGACTATTTGAGTGGGCATTCCGCAAAATGGGCAGAGAACATATTTACCGTTCGTATCAATAAGAGGTATTAATTTAAAAAAAAATTCTGCAAGCTCATAAGCCGGATTCTGTTTTAATGTTTATCATTTATCTTGTCCCATTTTCACAAATGGGATCTTGCTGCCTACCCATTAAAGATTTTAGCGAACAGCCATTCTTTATTCCCAACAAGTCAGGAATAAACACTTTAACTTATTTGGCATTGTAGCCCGCAAAGTTTACCCAATTACTTTGTTACCAAAATAACTTGTGAGCTCTTACCTCACATTTTCACCCTCATCCCGCCAGAGGCGGGACAGTTATTTTCTGTGGCACTGTTTCCCGCCAAAGGCGGGCCATCATTTCGGTGGTGCGGTGTTCTGTGCTATCCGGACTTTCCTCCCTCCGACTAAACGAGGGGCGATAAACCGGCTTGCAGAATAATGTAAAGAACTTTTATCTACTGCAAAAGTATTTCAGTTGCACCAAATCCAAAACGAGGATGGTAATTATTATTGTATGAAACAATCTCGGGGTATTCTTTTAACACTTCTTCAACGGCATTTTTCAGAACACCCTTACCCAAGCCATGGATTACATAAATTCTTTCAAGCTTATTGGAAATAGCCTTTGCAACAAAATCCCTGCAGTTTGAAAGTTGAATGTTCAGTATTTCGCTGTTACTCAACTTTTGATAATTTTTTTCCAATTTTTCTATATGTAAATCAATTGCATCTGGCATAATAGCCTTTTGCACCACTATGTGATTTCTTTGATTTTTTTCTGCAGCTAGTTTCTTTTTAGCATACTCCCTAAAAACATCTACCTCTGTTTTTTCTGCAGGTTGAATTTTTTTTGAACCAATTTCACTTGCTACCTCATAAACAAGCAATCCTGTTTTATTAAAATCCACACTTTCCAGTTTTGTAAAAAATTGCTTCGCTCTGAGTTTAATTTCTTTTTGAAATGCTATCTCAGAGGCTTGTTCAGCAGTTTTCCTCCAGCAGGAAATTTTTATAGCCGGTAAGTCATTCAGATGATCAGTTTTAAATTCATGCAAAAGGGTAAATGATCCTTGTTTTATCTCTTTCCTGAATTTATGTCGGAGTGTATTTGCAGAAAAATATTCATAAAAATAAAGAAGATCAGAATCTGAATTATTTATGAGAAAAACATCAAACCTAATAGTGCTGCCTGTTATATTCTTTACTGCCTGAAATACGATGGATATTCCCTTTACTGTCAAAAAATTTACTTTACTTTCTTCAACCTTTTTTTCTTCTTTTTTATAAAACACACCAAATTCTTTAGCAGCAATTATTCCTGTTTCATGAACTTTCACAAGTTCCCCTTCTATGTTTACTGCTGCAGTAAAGTCAGGATAATAATCAATAACAAAACCAAGTTCACCGGTTTCGATTACAAATACTTTTGTTCCAATTGGTAACTTCGCCACTATTCAAAAAGGTTGGGTAACAAAGGTACACATGAAAAAAACCTTAAAATGGAATCTTGCTCAAAAAGCGGAATTGCGCTGGTGGGAAAACTATTTGCAAGGGAAAAATATCGAAGAATACCTGGAATGGAAAAGAAATTATTGGCAGAAACTGCTTGACATGGTGAGTATTTCCTGCCCCGTGGAATCCGGCAAACGTATCCTGGATGCGGGGTGTGGCCCAGCGGGTATTTTTATGAATCTGCCCGATTGCGAAGTGGATGCCCTGGATCCTTTATTGGATGAATACGACAAGAAGCTTTCACATTTTAAAAAAAAGAATTATTCTGGCGTACAGTTTTTAAGTATCCCGCTGGAAGAATTGCATACAAGAGGCAAATATGATATTGTGTTTTGTATGAATGCAATTAATCATGTGTCTAACCTGGGGCGATGTTATGACTTACTTGCAGATGCGGTAAAACCTGGGGGAAAGTTAGTGATTACTATTGATGCGCATAATTATAGTTTTTTTAAGCATCTATTCCGCCTGTTACCGGGTGATATCCTTCATCCTCATCAGTATGATCTTGAAGAGTATGAAGATTTTTTAACAGACAGAAACTTTAGAATTCTCCAGCATGAAAAACTAAAAAAAGAATTTTTCTTCAATCATTATTTACAGGTAGCTATTAAACGATGATCATCTCTCTGAAAATTTCGATCCCGGCAGCGGCTTATACTTTTTAAAAGGCATTTCCAGCAACTTACCTAATTGCTGGCTGTCTTTTTCTATCATCAGCAGGTCTATACCGTACACAAGGTCTTTTTTTGTGTCATTCACTTTAGCAAAAGTGCGAAACAACCTGTCCCAGATAGAAAATAAATTCCCATAATTTGTATCAGTTAGCGGTTGTAAGTAATGATGATGTACTTTATGCATGTTAGGTGAAACAATGATAAAACTTATTCCTTTATCAAGCCAATTGGGGAAACTGATATTTGCATGATTAAATTGTGAAAAAACAACACTTGTACTTTGATACAACATTACCATCCACATTGGCGCCCCTGAAACAATAACTGCCAGTAAGGTGAACCCTGCTCTGAAAAAACTTTCTACCGGGTGATGCCTGTTCGCAGTTGTTGTATCAACATGCATATCACTATGATGAACGAGGTGAAATTTCCACATCCATTTTATTTTATGCTGGATGAGGTGGATCAGGTAAGCACCTATAAGATCAAGTATCATAAGCCCCACAATGATGTATACCCAAAGCGGCATACTCACAAAATTTACAAGTCCCAGTTTGTGCGCATACATATAATCACTTGCCAGCACGATAAGGTATGCAAAAGCAAAATTCACCACTACCGTCGTCAGTGTAAAAAACAGGTTTGTTCCCGCATGTTTCAGGTATTTGTACCGCACTTTAAACAGCGGAATTATGTTTTCCAACATGAAGAAAAACATCAGCCCACCTGCCATGATCAAGGTTCTGTGCAATGGCGGAATATTTTCAAAGTAGTTTATTATATCCATGTTTTTACTTTGCCGATTTAAAATTACGGCATTTTATTTTGTGAGGATAGTATACCCATCGTCTTTCATATTATGGAAAGAAATGTTTTTTTCTTCACACACATCTGTCCAGTAATTCAGGCTTTTGTAGCTATTTGAAGGGGAGAAAATGAATTTTGCCTGCGGAAAAATTTTTGCTGTTTCTTCAATTTCAAAAAATGGGCTGTTCATAACAATCACATAATCAATCTGCGGTAAAGTATCTTTCGGCAATTCAAAGTTTTTATGAAGGCTTAAGAACAAATTTGTATCAATCATAAATACATTTTCCAAGGCAATTTTACTTCCGGGCAATTGTTTAAAATGGAAAGACTTAATGCATTTACTCAAAAGATCATTTTCAATATGAAATGTAAAATCGGCAGATGTGTCAGAAAGCAAGTTAGCCGAGAAAATAGTTGCCTGATTTCCATGAGTGGTGCATAGTGCAATATCCTTTGGTAACTCATATGCCATAATTTCATTTTGTTGATACCGGTAAAATTTTTTTACTCCCACAGCTGTACACAGAATACATGTAGCAAGGAGTGTATATAATAAAAATTGTTTTTGCTTTGAGTAAATAAAAATTCCTAAAAAAATTAAAATGATGTAAAACAAAATTGTTTGCCAGGGAGTTATAAACAGCTTGTCAGTTAATGCGCCGGGAATTTTATCTACCACAACTACTGACTTGTTTAAAACGTTCATACTAAACTCTAAAATCCACCCAGTAAATGGATTTATTACCTGAATAAATGAGAGACTAAAAAATAAGATGCCTGCAAGCAATACAACAAAAGAGATAGGAATGGCAATGATGTTTGATAGTAAAAAATAATTAGGGAACTGGTGGAAATAAAGGATAGTAACGGGAACAGTTCCAAGCTGTGCACCGATTGATACAGTACCAAGGCTCCAGATATATTTCCCTATAATGGTAGAAGGAAAATATAACTTATTGATCTTGGGCTGAAAAGTTACTATACCAAGGATAGCCAGGTAAGAAAGTTGAAAGCCAACTTGTGTTATCATGAATGGATTAATAAATAACAAGGGTAAGGCAGAACTTGCAAGAATATTATAGGAGTTGGTATACTTTGTATCAATTCTTCCAAAAATGAGAAACGTAAACATTACTGCTGACCTTGAAACTGATGGCGATAATCCAGTAATACATGCATAAAACCAAATGATAATAGTTATGAGAATAGCTTTTACCATTTTGTTCTTGAACTTTCTTACTTTAAAGTAGGGGATAAATCTTAGAAGCCAGTCAATGATAAAAAACAAGATGCCGACATGTAAACCGCTTACGGATAAAATATGCATTGTACCTGTGTTTGCATATGCTTGACTAATATCATCACTTATTGATGAACGAACACCCAGCAGTAATGCGCCGCTCACACTCTTGGCATCTGCGTTATGAATATGTTCCTGTATCAGGTTTTCAAAATGTAACCTTGAGGAAAAGATCATTTTCCAAAAACCTTTTGCTTCGTTTTCATCATATTTGACATACTCTTCGTTTTGAATAAATGCAGTGAAATGAATCCCCTGGTTAGCCAGATACTTTTTGTAATCAAATTCATATGGATTTTTGATTTCTTCGGGCGCCTGAAATTCATTTTTGATATATAAAATATCTCCATAAGAAAATTGCTGACTTTTGGCACTGTCTTTTTTTATGTAAACTAAACTCTTACCGGAAGTTGGCTCCTCTTCATCACCAATGAAAGCAGATTCGATGCTCACAGTAAGTTTTATTGTTTTTGCTTTTTCTTCCGGCGGAGTAAGGATTTTTATTTTAAAAACGTCTGCCCTATTTATAGCATTTCCGAAATAGTTTTTTTGATGCAAAGGGTCTCTGATTTGAACAAGATATATTCCACCGGCTAATAACACAATTTGTAATACAATACCCCTAAAAACATGCAGCCTGAAAGACTTTGCGAGCTTTTGAAGAAAAAAGAAAGCAGCTAAGAATATCAGGGAAACCCAGAAAAATACTGTAATAATGACCTGTGGGAAAACTACATGTAATGCAATTACAATTCCGGTTAGGAAGGGAAACAGAAGCCGTACTGCAGGTACTTTGTTCCACATGGATTGGAAATTCTAATTTGAAAATACAATTTTTTATAATTTTAACATAAGAATTTTCTATGAAACAATTGCAGATATTAAATGATATTGCTGCATTAGTATTTCCAAACCTCTGCCTAGCATGTGAGCAGCCCCTGGGCACAGGTGAAAAAATGATTTGCCTCACCTGCCAGCTTACATTACCAAAAACTAACTATCACCTACACCATGAAAACCCGGTTGAAAAACATTTTTGGGGAAGGGTACATATTGAAGCTGCCACTGCCCTTTATCATTACATCAAACAAACCCGTGTTCAGCACATGATACACCAGCTCAAGTATAAAGGAAGAACTGACATTGGTATCCACCTTGGCAGGTTATTCGGCTACCAACTTCAGGAATCTGATGACTTTAAAAATGTGGACATAATTACTTCTGTGCCTTTGCATAAACACAAATTAGACAAAAGAGGATATAATCAATCAGATTTGCTGGGCGAGGGCCTAAGTGAAACCTTGCAAAAACCTTTTGATAAAAATATCCTGGTGAGAAATGTTTTTACTCAAACGCAAACAAGGAAAAGCCGCAGCGAAAGATGGAAAAATGTTGACAGCATTTTTTCAGTTCCACATCCTGAAAAAATCTCAGGTAAACATATTCTACTTATAGATGATGTTATTACTACCGGCTCCACTCTGGAAGCCTGCGCAAATGAAATACTCAAAATAAGCGGAACAAAAGTAAGCATTGCAGCCCTTGCACATGCTACTCAGTAAACTTCAGGCAACAAAACACCTCAGGTGCTTGTCTTCCTGCATTTTCTGTTTTATCTTAGCCACCGGTCACCAATTTTTCACTTTTTACGGAAGCAGATAGTTGCAGATATTACAGAATTATATTGATGGAAATCTCCAAAAACCCATCTCCGGCCAATATTTAGATAATATTGAACCGGCAACCTCTGTAGTTTTTTCACAAGTACCTGATGGTAATGAAGCAGATGTTGATGCAGCCGTACATGCGGCGCAGAAAGCATTTCCATCCTGGAGCAAATCTGATGCAACAACCCGTGCCAAGTACTTGCAAAAAATTTCAGACCTCATTGAATCCAATCTCGAAAAACTTGCACAGGCAGAAAGCCT
>JBJXHH010000024.1:0-5559 GCA_046160675.1 Chitinophagales bacterium | reverse complement strand
TTGTTCCGGCAACTTCCCCTATCAAGAGGTTGCCGCAATTCCGTGCTGCTCGCCGGGCATTCAATCGCTGCTTTTTTCTGTGCGCTGCGCAGCACAGAACAGCAGCAACCCCCGATCCGTTACCTGCTATTTTAAAACCGAACGTATGACACAACCCGACCATTCAAAAATTATAAATAAAACAGCAAAAAAAATATTTGGTGTTTATGGAATAAAACAAAAAGGACAATCTCGTATTTGGCTTGATGATAATGGTTGGTTTACAACCATTATCGAATTCCAACCCTTTCGAGGACGACAAGGAACTACCTTAAATGTCGGTGTAAACTTTAATTGGTATGAAATGGAATATTTTTCATTTGACATAGGTTATCGACAAGATGTTGATTTTGTAGACTATAATGAGAATGAAGATAAATTTTTAACCGAAATCCAAAAATTTTGTGAAATAGCATTGAATAAAGTTTTAGAATATAGACAAAACTTAAAAGACTTCAATAATTCCAAATCATTTATATTAAGGCATAACTTTACCAGCGAGAATATTTGGGGTAGTTATCATAAAGGAGTTATATGTGGACTAACTAACGATTTCACTCAACTGAATGAATATTTTCAAAAATTATCGAATGAAAATCATCCAGGTGAATGGCTAAATGAACTGAAAAATAGAGTAAAATTTCTCTTGGAAAATCGAAATAGCTTTAGAGAAACTATAACTGAAATAATTGAGAATACAAGAATATTAAAAAAACTTCCCGAAATAGAAATAAAACTTCCTGAGTAAAAAAACAGCAGGTAACAAGGGTTTTGCGTCAGGCGGGCTGATTGCAAAATTCAACAGCAGTTTTTCAATTGAACATTAGTAATAAAACCAGCATTTGTGCTTCGATTTCCCGCCCGAACGCAAAGCCCCAAAACGATAGGAAAAATTGCCTGCGGCACATCGAACCGCACTCGTCCCTCGTGCTTTGTTCGATTAATTTTTCCTATCGGATCGGGGGTGAATGCCCCGTAACTTTGCAGTGGTTGTTGCGGAAACTTCCCCTATCAAGAGGTTGCCGCAATTCCGTGCTGCTCACCAGGCATTCAATCGCTGCTTTTTTCTGTGCGCTGCGCAGCACAGAACAGCAGCAACCCCCGATCCGTTACCCTCAGGTTGTTATCAGGTGATGATCACTGATGATGCTAAAAAACGTTTTTACAAAAAACTCATTAAAACAGAATAACATGAAAAAGAGCAAGCAAAAAACAATATTCTCTTTGCCTGCTTATGCAGCTTTTGCAGGTTGTTTCCTTGCTATAAACAAGGAAACAACCGCACAGGTTGTGTATGTGGACATTGACCCCGATATTATCTTAGATGAAAAAACTGAAACTTATGGTTTAGACATGGATGGTAATGGTACTTTTGATTTTGCGTTCTTAAATTCCTCTTTTTCGTTCTATACATTTAGCTTTGGAACAACCAGACTGCGACAGGATTTAGTAGTCGGCCCTTATACGTCTGCAAATGCCATAGCAGGTATTTCAAATTACACTGGCACTGCTTATGGAGGAGGATATACGAATTATTATCCCTTTGCACTCATTGAAGAACAACTGATAAATGACCTGCAAACCTGGCAAACATGGGGTGCACAGTTTTTAGCTCTGAGAACTTTTTGCGAAGATGGTGACCTTTGCGGGACAGCATATTCTTGTCAATGGTATAATTATGATCTTACCCAAACCATTGATGGATATTTAGGTGTTCGGTTTATTGATGAATCAGAACAAACGCATTATGGCTGGATACGCTGCGATGTAAAAGATGAAGGCAGAACTTTAGTAATAAAAGCCTATGCGTTTGAGTTGCAGCCGGATTATCCAATACTTGCCGGGGATACTTTAAGTTATGTAAACATAAATGAGGAACAGAATACATTAAATGCAAATGTATATGCTTTTAATAAAACACTTTACATTCATATAAATGAAGTGAAGAAAACACAATTGGAAATTTTTGATGTAGCAGGAAAAAATATTTTTATCAACGAATTTAATGACCCTTCAACACAAATTAGTTTAAATGTATTTTCATCAGGAATTTATTTTGTAACTCTTAAACAGGAAAACAAAATTTATTCAACAAAAATCATCATTCACTGAACAAGAAACCACTGGTTATAACATCAGCTTTGCAAAATGGCGGCTGCATCATTAATCTAATCGTTGCAGTTTCTATTAAGTTTCGTGCATAATCGCAGCGTAACACATTTAACACCGCCACTTCGCAAAGCCCTGTTCCGTTATATGCAATTAAAGGCAAATGCTTAACAATGATATAAGACATAAAATTGGATTAAAACCTTTGTCTAATTCAATGAATGAAATTAGGATTAAAGGAATTTATGGCTCACTATACATTTCAAATAATGTTATTGAAAAAGCAATTGTGTTTGATAATGAAAATAATTATTATTCTGAAACAGACTTGAATGTAAAACTAAACGAGGAGGGTAAGATTATAACAAAATCCGGGAAAGTTAAAGTATTAACACAATCTGTCTATGAAACAATAAAACCAGATAAAATCTCCATTACAATCAACAAAGATGGAATATTAGTAGCAAACCATTTAAATCATCGAGTATTAATAGATGAATATGACACTGGCTTTAAAACAATAGTTGATTCTATAGAATTTATCGAAAGATATCTAAATGAAGATGATACTTTTATTCAACGTAACATAGAATTGTTTAAAACATCACCAAAAACATCACGATTAGAGATTAAATCTGGAGATATTTTCAGAGTACCAGTTAAAAATAAAATGTTTATTTATGGAAGAGTCATAACTCCTTTAAGAGAAAGCATAAAAGAAGACCTACCTGTAACTGGAAATTTTGACCTTTCTGATTGGAAAGTAAATGTTTTTGACCCTAACCCTTTTTTTATTCCTTTATGGGTAGATTTTTATTTAACAAAATCTGATTCTCCCTATTTAACTAATAAAGAATTGGAAAAATTTAATACATCTTCATCAATAATAATTGGAGATTTTGCACTTAGGCACTCAAATTACGAAATCATTTCAAAAACAAAAATAGATACGAGTGGTATTGATGTGCCAATGGAAGTTGATAGTCGATATAATTACAAACCAATATTTCACTACCTTAACTGGGGTGCAGGAATAGTTACATTGCCGATTAATTCTGAACTTGAAAAAGGTATAACAGATGATAAACTTAAGAACAGGCAAAATATGTATTCACTAAGACCTAGTAAGAAAATTGAGCAATTTGTGGACACAAGTGTAAATAATGAAGCAGACTTCGCAATAGTAGATGCAAATAGAGATTTGAGGAGCAACAGAATGAGACAAATAAAATTAAAATTATTTGAACTTATTGGACTAGAAGAAAGAGTTGACTATGATGTATTTGCTAGAAAGTATGGATTTAAAACAAAGCTTGAATTAATCGAAATGAATAAATAACTGCATATAACAGCACCTACCCAAAAGGCGGGGTTTTGTGCTCCGCAGACAGTTTTGTGGTAGCCGAATGTCTTGTCCTAAAATAGGTTTACACAAAAAAGTGTAAAACATGGACAAAAAAATCATTCAAAAAGCAGGTAAATATTTTACCGAAGACGAGAAACACAAAATCATTCAGGAATTAATTTCGACCCAATGCACAAAGGTTGAGGTTTGGGAGAAATACACAGGCGAAGAAGAAGAGCACGGGCAGCTCCTTCGTTGGATGAAACAACTGGGCTACAACACCGGAATCAAAACCAGAAGACCTAACATTGTAACAAATTTATATCCGATGGCCCATAAGAAAATAAAGCCTGATAAACCGGTTAAAATAGCAGATGAATCTTTTGAAAACCTGCAACTAAAAAAACGAATAGCCGAATTAGAAAAGCAGTTGAAAGATGCAGAACTAAAAGCAATTGCTTTTTCAACGATGGTAGATATTGCAGAAAAAGAATTTAAAATTCCGATAAGAAAAAAGCTCAATACCAAACCATAGAAGCAATGAAAAGCAACTTTGCACACATAGGATTAGCCAAGTTATGTGGATGGTTTGGTATCACCAGACAGGCTTATTATCAAAACAATTGGGAAGGAATTTCAACCACCCTGGAAGAAGATTTAATAATACAACGGGTAAAACAAATTCGAGAAAATCATCGCAGGATGGGAACACGAAAACTCTATGAAATGCTGCAACCATTTATACTGGACCATCAAATAAAAATAGGCAGAGATGCCCTGTTCAACATGCTTTCAGCAAATCATCTGTTGGTAAGAAAACGTAAACGCAGAATACAAACTACTAACTCCTATCACTGGTTGAGAAAGTATCCAAATCTCATTCGTGAGTTTGTTCCTACAGAACCCAATCAACTTTGGGTGAGTGATATTACCTACTGGAAAATCAACACAGGCGAACATCTTTACATCAGTTTTATTACTGATGCTTACTCTCATAAAATTGTTGGCTATCAAGTAGCCGAAACAATGGAAGCCATAGAAAGCATTCATGCTTTGCAAATGGCTCTCTCTGCCTTGGGGGCAGAGAGCCATTTGAATCTAATCCATCACAGCGACAGAGGCATTCAGTATTGCAGCCATGCTTATGTAAAGCTATTACAGGATTACAACATGAAAATCAGCATGACTGAAAATGGAGACCCTTTAGAAAATGCTGTTGCAGAACGTATAAATGGAATTATTAAAGAGGAGTATTTAGAAACTTATGACATTGATAACATCAAAGATGCAAAGAGTTTACTTAAAGCTGTTGTCGATTTATACAACAACGAAAGACCTCACATGAGTATTAGTAACTTCACTCCAAACACTATTCATCACTCAAAAACAGAAATCAAAACAGAAAGATTATGGAAGAATTATTATCAAAAACAAACTACATTTGTAAACCCAATTCAGGACTAAAAATGAACTGTAAACTAATAGTAGGATTAATCAAGTAAACTGTAAACTTTTTTTAGGACGAGACAGTATTTTTTTCTCCCACCCAAGAAGAATTTTTTCCTCCCCTATTTTTTTTATTTTTTTCCTGCCAACGCACGGGCTTAGTGCTTAATCGGACAGACGGTGCTTCTAATGTAAATCGCTTTTTTACAAAGGTTGGTGCTAAATTGACACGACACCGCTTCGTGGGACGAGAAGCACGAACCGATAACAAGGGGTTTAAAGAAATTGGGGGTTCAGTGCTTAATCAAACATTTGTGCATCTAATAAAGTGTAGTGGTAGGTTGACAGTTCACGGCTCCGAAACCCCAACTTCTTAAACCCCCGAAACGATAGGAAAAATTGCCTGCGGCACATCGAACCACACTCGTTCCTCGTGCTTTGTTCGATTACTTTTTCCTATCGGATCGGGGGTGAATGCCCCGTAACTTTGCAGTGGTTGTTCCGGCAACTTCCCCTATCAAGAGGTTGCCGCAATTCCGTGCTGCTCACCAGGCATTCAATCGCTGCTTTTTTCTGTGCGCTGCACAGCACAGAACAGCAGCAACCCCCGATCCGTTAGC
>JBJXHH010000023.1:0-2621 GCA_046160675.1 Chitinophagales bacterium | reverse complement strand
TACTTGATGTTAATGTTACATCTCCGCCATCGCAGAATGTTGTTGAACCATCAGCAGAAATAGTTGGTGTCGGATTCGTATTCACAGTAATGGCTATTGGGTCGGAGATAGCAGTACATGTATTTTTGAAGAGCTGAACTGAGTAATCTCCTGTTGATGAAACTGTGATCGTCGGTGTTGTTTCTCCGGTACTCCAGAGGTAGCTGTCGGGCCCTGCCGGAACGCTTAGTGTTACACTTCCTCCGTCACAGAAAGCAGTTGGGCCATCAGCATCAATAATTGCAACTGGTAATGGTGTTGATTCAGCATTAATGGTGTTAGATGTTCTTACGCATCCGCTGCCATTATCTATAGTTAATGAATAATCACCGCTTAGAGTAACGGCATTTGTTTCAGTGGTTGAGCCATCACTCCAGAGGTAACTCAGGTGATGATCTTCGGTGTATAATAAAACAGATTCACCATCACAGAATGTTGTTTCACCTTCAGCAATAATTGTAATTGCATCGGGGCAGTAAGTGTTGGTGAGGGTGTATGGTGTATATTCAGACCCCAGATAAAAACAATTTACTTTTACGATGTAATTACCGGCAGGCAAGTCTGTTTCTGTAAATGTATATGAGCCGTAACTATAACTTCCACCTAACAGTGTAGTTCCATCGTCTTCATATAGCCGGCAATAAATATATACATCTCTTATTGCATCCACTGAAAATGTGAGATCACCGGCAGATGCTATAGTGAGTGCATAAAAGTCATATTCATCACGGGCTCCGCTATTGTAATAGCCAATGTGTCCTTCTACTGTTGTGTTTGTTTGTAAAGGAGTTGCTGTTTCTGTAGTATTATTAGGTTCTAAATCGTTAGATTCACCTATTGTAGTAAATGTAGAAGTAAGTGTATAACCTGTATACTCAGAACCAGTGTAAAATTCATTTATTCTCACATAATAAGTTCCCTGCGCAAGGTCATCTCTGCTTATTGAAAATGTAGAGAGAGAATATGAAGATTGTAAAATTGTACTTCCATCACTGTCATACAAGTATATCCATGTGTATTTTCCCGCTACAGAACCTGTCAGCGATAATGTGAGATTACCATCTGCTGGTATTGTTGTCTCATACCAGTCATAAACATCTCTTACACCACTGTTATAATATCCAATGTGTCCTTCATTAGTAGAGTTAGGTGAAATTACAACTGCCGATGCTACATCATCGTTTGGTTCCGCATCATTATCTAATCCCACGGAAATAGATTCATTTCTAATTTTATATGGTGAATAATCATACGAATAAAATGTATTTACCCGAACATAATATGTTCCTGCTGCAAGGTCCTGGCGGTTAATAGAAAATGCAGATGTGCTGTAACCGGACGCAAGTAAAGTAGATCCATCTGAATCATATAAATATGCCCATGTAAATTCACTGTTTAACGATTCAAGATAAATGTAAAAAGGTCCGTCTTGAGTTGTTGTAATTGTGTACCAGTCAACAGTATCTCTTTGTAAATTGTAATAATATCCCACATGACCTGTGGTTGAATCATTTAATCCGATCACATTCGCCGTGAGATAACTACCATTTGGCTCATCGTCTTCAGGTACTGAAGGCGCAGTATAAGTTGCTGTAAAATCATACCCGGTAGAATCAGTAGAATAGAAGCAGATAAATTTGATGTAATATGTACCTGCGGCAAGATCAACTCTGCTTTCATTGAAGGTGGTTGTGCTGTATCCGCTTGAGAGCAAAGTTGTTCCATCATTATCATACAGGTAGCACCATAAAAACTCAGAACTGATAGTGGGAGTGGTGGTTATGGTAAGAGTTCCATTACCTGTTATTGTTACTTTCCACCAGTCCTGATCACCGCCGTTATCTGCACTTCCTGTATTCGTTGCTGTAAGAGGTGCGTCATCGGCTGTTGCCTTTGTGTCGTTGGGCTCCGATTCGGTAGCCGCAAATGTTGTAGTTGTGAGCAATAGCACTATGCAAGCCCACAAGGTTTTGTGTAAAAATTGTTTCATAAAAAAATTGTTTGTTTTTGATGCCGGTCTGCATCCGGGCATGGTGATTAAAAAATTGAGAAAATTTGTGTTACAAAGCTATCCGGCAGTGTATCCTGCCACAACTACTAATTCTTGCGGGTTGCCGCAGAATAGCAGTTGATTTTTTGAGGTCACTTTAAGTGAAAATGTTTGAGGTAAGCATACAATTGGTTTTAGTGATTGAAAAAATTGATTTACAACCCAAAGTTGAATCCGGGCATCCTTTGAGGCAAGGAAAGTTTTTTTGATTTTTAGAAAGAGAATAGAAACTCTTTATGGCATTTGTAGGCGGAAATGCAGTAAAATCAATACTTTTAGGATGTTTCCGGCCTCAAAGTTTAGAAAAATTATATGAAAGAGACACGGTTAATTCAGTTACTCTCCGGCTTTTCGGCAAAAGAAATAAAGTTGTTTTCTGACTTTGTGCGGTCGCCCTATTTTAACAAGAATGAGAAAGTGATAAAACTTGCCGATGCAATTTTAAAATGTTACCCGGCTTTTGAAAAGAAACTTCCTGATGAGGAAAAACTATTTGCGCAGGTTTTTAAAAGCGAAAAGTATGAGTACTTCA
>JBJXHH010000022.1:0-3020 GCA_046160675.1 Chitinophagales bacterium | reverse complement strand
GGGATATTTTCGGGGAAGGTATTTTTGAAAACTTTTTTGGTGGAAGGGGAACCAGGCAACAGCGGGGAACAGGAAAACGGGGAAGCAATATCCGCATAAAAGTGAAACTCACTTTGAAAGAAATTGCTGAAGGGGCAAAGAAAAACATCAAAGTAAAAAAGTATGTTCCCTGTGATGTTTGCAAAGGAACAGGTGCAAAAGATGCAAGTTCAGTTTCCACTTGTAAAACCTGTAACGGACAGGGTCATGTGCGCCGTGTTCAAAATACCATCCTTGGGCAAATGCAAACTACAACTACCTGTCCAACATGCCATGGAAGCGGGCAGCAGATCACTGCCAACTGCTCAAAATGTCATGGAGAAGGGAAGATGTACGCAGAAGATACAATCACTATTGATATTCCTGCAGGTGTGAATGATGGCATTGAACTGAGCATGAACGGGAAAGGAAATGCTGGTGACCGCAACGGCCCGCCGGGCGATCTGCTTATTTCTATTGAAGAAACACCTGATGAATTCCTGAAACGGGAAGGACAGCATATTTTGTATAATCTCTACATCAGCATTGCCGATGCTGCACTGGGAACAAGTGTAGAAATTCCAACCATTGACGGCAAGGTTCGCATAAAGATCCCTGAAGGAACACAGGGCGGGCACATCATGAAGCTGAAAGGCAAAGGTCTGCCTTCACTCAACAATTACGGCAAAGGCGACCAGATCATACAAGTAAATATCTGGGTGCCGAAACATTTAACTTCAGAAGAAAAAAAGACGCTGGAAAAACTCAATGCTTCAAAAAATTTCCAGCCCGACATCAATGAAACAAAAAAAGACAAAAGTTTTTTTGAAAAGATGAAGGGGATGTTTGGATAGTAAAAAATATACTTTCACATTAAAGCCCTTAACTGAACTTCGTTTATTATAAATTCCATCTTTTTTTCAAAAACTATATTTTTAACCAAAACCGAGGTAAGCCATCTATCTCCCATAAAAATATTCGCTTACACCATTACATAAGCGCTATTTTACAAAACTTAAACTGGCGGTAAATGTTTTTCCGGATGCTTTTATAACTATCAAATAAATACCAGGATCGGGTGTAATACTTGGTTGAATTAACACACTACCTTGCAAATCAGCAACATCAGTTGCAAAAACAGTTTCACCCATTTGATTAAACATTTCAATAGTTACCATTTCACCAGTAAATCCCTGAGAAAATTCTATTTGAAAGTACTTGTCTGCCGGGTTTGGGTAAACAGCTATTTCACTCTGATCATATTTCATTCGGCAAGAACTCGTTACTGTGTACGGAGCAGATAAACTGTCGCAACCGAAAGTATTCGTTACCAAAGTTTGATAATCTCCCGGATCAGAAACAAAAAAGTTAGAAGCTGTAGCACCGGTTATAATTTCTCCATTTAAAAACCACTGATAAGAATACCCTGCACCAACACTTGCCTTTAGTTGAATAAGTGGGTCAAAACATAAGTCGCTAAAAGCATCAAGGTTTGTAATATTAGCTGGTGGGTTTGCAACCTGCGCAATATATACTGGCAATGATTGTATATTACACATGTCAGAAGAAATAATAACATGGTAATATCCTTCTGTAGAAACTGTCAGCATGTGGGAATTGGATCCTGAAACAGGCATTGAGTCAATAAACCATTGATACATGAACATCCCTTCGTTATAAGTAGTAAGTGTGCTTGTGCCGCCGGGGCAAAACAATGTATCGCCATCAGTTGTTATAGTGGGGTCTATCGGACATATCGTGGGGTCTCTATCAAGTTCAAGAATCCAAAAATCGTAATAAATAGATTTTTCATCTTTATCATATTTTCTCTTACTTGTTGAAGTTCCACCCAATAAGTAGTGTTCGTCTGAAGTAAATAGTATTGCATTCATATAATCCTCTTTAAAACCATGTATGGTCTTATCCCACATTCTGTTCCCGGCTGTATCTAAGTTAACTAACCAGTAATCTGCCCTGAAATTATATGTAGCCTCTGATTTATCAGAACTAAGTTTGGATGTAGAGTACCCACCTACTGTAATGCTGTTTAATGATTCAGTTACACAGGTAGCTATATCATCACTGTTACCTCCTACCGTGTTTTCCCATAATAATCCCCCCTCACTATTAATTTTTATTACCCAGTAATCGTTGTAGCCTTTTGAATTCTCAGATTTAATAACGTTAGCATTTGATATCGAATAACCAGCAATTACATGGTTACCATCTGATAATGTAACTATGGCTCGGGCTAAATCACTGGATGTGCCTCCAAAACCTTTATCCCAAATAATTTCCCCGTCACTATCTATTTTTACCATCCAATAGTCATTCCCACCATAACTTGTTTGTGTTTTGTCACCATTTATTCCGCCAGGTGTGTACCCCGCTAATATATATCCGCCATCGGTTGTAAGTGTGACTGATCTGCAATAATCATCGCTGGATGTGCCTATTGTTTTTTGCCATTCAATTCCCCCTGTAGGGTTACATTTTACTACCCAATAATCATAACCCCCTTTTGAAGCACTGGTTTTATCGCCCGAAATGCCGGAGTTTGAATATCCAACTGTTATAAAACCTCCGTCTGGTGTTAATTTCATATCCGTCAAAATATCTTCACTCGAACCACCTATAACATTTTCCCACAAAAAACTTCCAATAGAGTCAACGGCAACTACCCAATAATCATTTCCTCCTAATGCCTCAGATTTATCTGCGGTAATGCCTGAGTTAGAGTACCCTGCCACTAAGCACTGTGCACCAGGTAATGTTTTTATTGCAACACATCGGCTGGTACCTGTTCCGCCTCCAAATGCATTGTCCCAAACAATATTTCTAGCTTCGTCCAGGCGAACAGCCCAAAACCCGTTAGTAGGGTCAGTTTTATCATATCCTGTCGTAGAAGTTGAATACCCGGCTAAAAAATATCCGCCTGAAGAGATGCTATCCATCGCAAATATCTCATCGTAACCATTTCCCTGTATAACATCCTGCCAGAT
>JBJXHH010000021.1:0-10108 GCA_046160675.1 Chitinophagales bacterium | reverse complement strand
TTGCAAGAAATTTTTCTGCTTCTTCCATCTTTTCCACAGGGATCATTTTTTTTACACCATGTTGGAGGGCAGAAGCGATAGTAGAGGTGGCACGGATGATATCTATTACAATGACGTTTTTATCTTTTGCATCATGCTGATACCATAGCGCAGGAGTGAGGCACACTTCTATCACCGGGCGGGTATCAGGTTTGTGTTGTGTAAACGCCATCTGTTTCTCGCTAAGGCGCAAAGGCGCCTAGTTTGCAAGCTATTTCTGTAAAAATGGAATTTTAACCACTTTAGCTTTCACGGGCTTGTTGCGAATATCTATAAAAATTTCGGAATCTGCGGCAGAATGTTCTGCAGATACATAACCAAGCCCGATAGCTTTATTGAGGGAAGGGCTTTGTGTGCCGCTTGTTACTTTTCCAATAACATTGTTTTGAGCATCAACAATTGGATAATCATGTCTAGGAATTCCTTTATCAATCATTTCAAAACCTACAAGCTTTCTTTTTAACCCGGCCTCTTTTCCTGCAATGATCTTTTCTTTGCCCACAAAATCATTATTGGCTGCTTTCAGCTTTGTGATCCATCCAAGCCCCGCTTCAAGTGGTGACGTTGTATCATCAATATCATTTCCGTACAAACAAAAACCCATCTCTAATCTTAGTGTATCTCTTGCAGCAAGCCCGATGGGTTTAATGCCGAATTCTTTTCCAGCTTCAAATATTGCGTTCCAGATCTGTTCAGAGTATTGCTTGGGAAAATAGATTTCAAAACCTCCGGCACCTGTATATCCCGTTGCAGAAATAATTACATTGCCAACTCCCGCAAATTTGTGTTTTGTAAAAGTGTAATATGCTATGGTTGAAAGATCTGTGTCAGTAATTTTTTGCAAGGTATCAATTGCTTTCGGCCCCTGCACAGCAAGCAAGCTAGTGTTATCAGAAATATTATGCATCTCAACTCCGGCAGTATTATATTTCATGATATGATTCCAGTCTTTCTCAATATTGCTTGCATTCACAACCAGCATATAATTCCCATCTTCAAGATGATATACCAGCAAGTCATCTACAATTCCCCCATCTTCATTCGGCAAACAACTGTATTGTGCCTTGCCGGGGGTAAGGGCATACACATCATTGCTTGTAACTTTTTGTATTAATGCCGCAGCGCCATCTCCCTTTAAAATAAATTCACCCATGTGACTTACATCAAAAACACCAACAGTATTTCTTACAGTATGATGTTCTTCCACCTGGCTTGTATAAACGATGGGCATTTCATATCCTGCAAACTCAGCCATTTTTGCGCCGAGAGATTTATGTAAATGTGTAAGAGCTGTTTGTTTCATAAGTAGCAAAGATAAAGGGAATGCATAAAAGGGTAAGTGAAATTGTTTTCTGAACTTTGTGTCATGCAATTAAAGGAACCAATTTCATTAAAGGAGTGTGCAGCATTTTTAGGAAGTAAACTTTCAGGCGATGCCGACATGCAGATTAGAGGTATCAATGAAATTCATAAAGTACGTAGGGGAGACATCACATTTGTTGATTTTGAAAAGTATTACAATAAAGCATTACAAAGCGCCGCAACATTTATCATCATCAATAAAGAAGTGGAATGCCCTCAAGGGAAAGGTTTGATATTTTCTGATGACCCGTTCAGGGATTATGTAAAACTTGTGCAAAGATTTTCTCCCTTCAACCCTTCCTTAAAAAATATTTCTAATACTGCGGTTATCGGAGAAAATACCTTGTTATTTCCGGGAGTATATATTGGCAATAATTGTATTGTTGGGAAAAATTGTGTGTTGCATCCCAATGTAGTTTTGTATGATAACACAATTATTGGTGATGATGTAGTTATTCATGCAAACACAGTAATTGGCGCCGACGCTTTTTATTTTAAAGACAGGAAAACACATAGAGATAAAATGATAAGTTGCGGCAGAACTATTATTCATGACCATGTGGAAATAGGCGCCTGCGTTACAATTGACAAGGGGGTAAGCGGCGATACGATCATTGGCGAACACACGAAGATGGATAATCATATTCATATCGGGCATGGGGTAGAAATAGGAAAGATGTGTTTGTTTGCAGGCGGAGTGATGATAGGCGGGAAAACAATAATCGGCAACAACGTAATACTTTGGGGGCAGGTGGGAGTGAGTAAAGACCTAGTTATTGAAGATAACGTAACAGTTCTTGCGCAAAGCGGCGTTGGGGATAATTTAAAAGCGGGGAAAAAATATTTCGGGTCGCCTGCCGATGAAGCCAGAAAAAAAATGAAAGAGCTTGCTGCCGCAAAGAACATGGTGGAGATATGGGAGAAAATGAGAAATACTTAAAACAAAAAGATAATGCGAAAAAACATTTCATCCGGGGCAAAGTGGGAAGACATAGTTGGATATTCCCGTGCTGTTATAGTGAACAATCAAATATTTATTACAGGCACAGTTGCGGTAGATGCTGATAATAATTTAGTTGGAGGAAGTTCGGCCTACGAACAAACAAGATTCATTTTGCACAAAATTGAAGGTGTTTTAAAACAATGTGGTGCAGAAATGAAAGACGTTGTACGAACAAGGATATTTGTTACAGATATTTCCCGCTGGGAAGAGTACGGCAAAGCACATGGTGAGTTTTTTGCTCAGATAAAACCTTGTACAACGATGGTTGAAGTTTCTAAATTAATTGCACCAGAATATTTGATTGAGATAGAGGCGGATGCAATATTGTCGGATTAAAATATCTCTAACTGCTTCTCCGGCAATAACCTGAAAGTTTTCCGATGATATTTACATTCGCCAAATTTTAGCAGTGCATCCCTATGTTGTATCGTTGGGTAGCCCTTATTCTGTTTCCAGTTGAAGTTTGGAAATTCTTCATGCAATGTTTCCATCAGTTTGTCCCTGTAAGTTTTTGCAAGAACAGAAGCGGCAGCAATGGAAGCAAACCTTCCATCACCCTTCACAAAACATTTATGCGGGATGTTTTTGTATTTATAAAATTTATTCCCGTCAATCAGCAATAACCCGGGAACAATTTCCATCTGATCAAGCGCTTTGTGCATAGCAAGAAAACTTGCTTTTAAAATATTGATCTCATCAATTTCATTGTTATCACACACTCCTATTTTCCAGGAAAGCGCTTGTTCTTTTATTATCGGTTCTAGAATATTTCTGTGTTCCACAGAAAGTTGTTTTGAATCATTTAACAACGGATGAAAAAAATCTTTCGGTAAGATAACTGCCGCCGCAACAACAGGGCCCGCTAAACAACCCCGCCCTGCCTCATCGCAGCCGGCCTCTATTTGTAAAGGTTGAAAATAAGGTTGTAACATGTTTCAGTTATGCAAAATTGCCCAAATGCGGTCTTTGATTTGTTCTTTCGGTGAAGTTCCGTTTACAATTTTTGATTTCCCTTCCATCAAAACTTTTGTATGTGAACTCTTTGCCTGAATCGTAGCTTTCAAATGAGATGGAGGCATAAGCATTTGTTGTTTGTTCGCTATCACCCAATCATGCTCCAGCCCGTCAAACACAGTATGTTTTATTAATTTATCAGCCCCCGAAGAAATCCACCGTCGGATTAGTTTCGCTTCTTCTGCTATTAAACTCTTATCCCAGTCATCACAAATTGCATAAATCTCTGTACTGGCAAGCTGCGGTCTCATGTTCAAAATTTTCATCAATTCAGAATGCAAGCTTCCGTCTTTTTTTATTGTCATCATTAAACTTCCCGGCTCGTTCAAAAAATACTCGGCTGAAAATTGCGCAGCGCCAATAATACCTTTTAAAAAATATCCGCCCCCCATGATCTTAAAACCTGAGCGCAGCAAACTTAAGAATTTTGCAATGTGCTGCCCGGTTTTATAATAATGGCTGCCATTTCCACAGGCAACCAGGATGGCTTTATCTACCGGAAGTATATTTTGTTGGATGTTTTTTGTACCCATGATATACTTTGCCACCAATCCTCCCCGGCTCGTTGAAATAATAGAAACAGGGTTCTCCTGTGCGAACTTTATATCTCCCAGCAAAGCAAGTAAAGCGGTTGTGTTTTTCTCAGCATTTTCAACAATTGTGGGGTGATCATAAGCAATCACCTGATGGTATTTTCTTTTTATAATGAGATCCTGCAGCCAACTTGTAGGCTTATTGTTGTTTTTGTCTATTAATCCGGAAAAAGATTTTTCCGTATCAGAAAAGGTGCCGTGCAGCAACAACAAAGTTTTTAAAGTCGGGTTTATAAAACTGCTTGCTGGGTTTGTCAAAGCATCCTGGAAAGTGTTTTGCGTTGCATTAAAAAACAACAAGCGATGGGGTTTTGCCGGAAGAAAATTCTTTACCAGGTTACTGATGATTCCATCAGCACTTTGAGATGAGTTATCTCTCGGAAAAACCAGGGCTTTGATAATGAAACTTCTTTTTGTATTTCCTTTCAGAAATTTAAAAATGTCTTTTTTCTCTGTTTCAACAATTTCACCCGTGGGTAAGAGGTCAAAAAGATAATTCAGCCTGTCAGTATGCACGAAATTTTTTGTATCTTTTTTTTCAGGCAATATATATTGTATTTCACTCGGCTCCCCTTTTGCAAAAAGTGTTTCATAATGTTCGTAATAAACTAAGGCTCCTTCATCGGGTTGCAAAAAAAGCGTAAGCCGTAGTTGAGGTATCTTTCCTGCATTGAATGTATCACCGAGGTGAAAATCTACATCATCAAAGCTTATAAAGTGTTCAATAATCTTTTTCCCACTTTTTTCAATTGCTGTTTTGTTCATTTCCCTCAGAATTTGTACCTCTTCACCCGTAGCATCCACTGAACGATCATTTCCTGTTTCAGAAAATTTCAATTCCCCGCTCCACAATACATCGCTGTCGTCAGCCATGCCTAGTGTGGCCCAAACAGTTGACACCGGTTCTGTGGTAGTTTTATTTACTTTCGCTTTTATAGCCCTGCGCATAACCGGACCGGGTTCTGTGTCGCTGCCAAGCAATAAAAATTTCACCTTGTCGTTGTTGCTGAAACGTTTGCCTTTATCTAGCTGAATAGTTTTCATACACTGAAATTTGAAACCAAGTTACAAAGATTAAAGAACCTGCAAATGTTGTAGCAATTCATTTATTTTTACCGCAAATAATCACTTTTGGAAATTGTTCTTAAAACAGAAGCACTCACAAAACACTACGGTGTAATAAAAGCTGTGAGCGAATTGCAACTGGAAATCCCGAGGCAAACTGTGTTCGGGTTGCTGGGTCCCAACGGGAGTGGAAAAACAACTACACTCGGCATGGTGCTGGGAATCATTCATCCCACAAGCGGAAGTTTTTCATGGTTCGGGAAAGGAAGTAATGATGAGAACCGCAAACATATCGGGTCAATTTTAGAACATCCTATATTTTATCCCTACCTGAGCGGCGAACAGAATTTGAAAATTGCAGCAAAGATCAAAGGGGTGGATGAAAGTGATGTTGACCGGGTTTTAAAAATTGTAGAATTATTTGAACGCAAAAAAAGCCCTGCAAAAACATATTCCCTGGGGATGAAACAGCGGCTAAGCATTGGCTCTGCATTATTGGGGAACCCCGAAGTGCTTGTACTGGACGAACCCACAAACGGTCTTGACCCACAAGGAATTGCAGAAGTGAGGGGACTGATTACAAAAGTTGCACAAACCGGGAAGACAATTATTCTTGCAAGCCACCTGCTTGATGAAGTAGAAAAAGTATGTAATCATGTTGCAGTAATAAAAAAGGGCCACTTGCTTGCTCAAGGAAGTGTTGCTGAAATCATTGAGGGAGACAAACAAATTGAAGTGGGCGGAAATGATAATGAAACTATACAGCAACTACTGAAAAACTTTAAGGGCGTTGTGAGCATCAGGCCCGAAAGAGATTATCTTTTAGTAACTGTTGATGACGAGGTATCGCCGGCACAAATAAACAAATTTTTACTGCAGCAGAATGCAGAAGTACAACACCTTGCATTGCGCAAAAAAACGTTAGAGGAACAATTCTTAGAGATCACGGCATGATGAAATTATTAGCGATAGAATTACGAAAGTTATTACCCTACAAGGCATTTAAACTTATTTTGCTTGTAATAGTTATTTCACTTGCAGCAACAATACTTGTAGGCAAACAGGTGAACAGGGTAAATATTATTAACCCCGAAATGAATGTACTGAGTTTCCCCAATGTCTGGAATTATTATTTGTACACAGCATTTATTGTAAACCTGTTACTTGCCATGCTAGTGATATTTGTTGTTTGTAACGAATACACTTACAGAACCCTGCGGCAAAATATTATTGACGGAATGACAAGGAATGAAACAGTTACAGGGAAAATTATACTCATCATTATGCTCAGCATTGTTTCTACCATCACAGTTTATATTACAGGAATAATCGCCGGCATGATGTATTCAACCACCTGGACTTTAGAAGATGTTTTTGAAAGAAATGAATTACTGCTCGGTTATGAACTGATGGTTTTATGCCTGCTCTCTCTGGCTTATTTGTTCGCAACTATTTTTAAGAGATCAGGAATTGCAACCATTGCCTTCCTGTTGTTTCTGTTCCCGATAGATCTGATTATTAACTCTGCGATTTTTAAGGGTAAGATAGTAGAATATATGCCTGTGAGCAACATGTTCAAGGAGGTGATACGCTTCCCCTACACGGATCTTTTCCAGTCTGATCCTATAGCACAGGAACACCTGAAAGTCTTACCACTGCTAATTTCTGTGGCATACATTGTACTCTTTTTTACTGTAGGATGGTTTATTACTAAGCGTCGGGATTTATAACTCAACAACTTTTTCTTTCATCACTTCCTGCAGCTTTTGTTGTAGCCATTGTTTATTGGCAATGTGATTATTATTCTGCAGGTCGGCAGATAATTTTTTTAAGGAAGCAGTTACCGCATCCTTTTTCAGATGGGCGCTTTCATATTTGAGTTTGAACAGGCGGATGGTATAAATAAATAAGTTTTTGTACAATACTTTTTGATTCTTATGCAATACCTTTTCCCTTAAAAGATAGATTTTAACAGTATCCCGCAGCGAGTATAGCGCATCATCATTTTCTTTTTCGAAATATATTTTCAGTAAAATACTTTTTGCATCTAAATAATAATTCGGATCCGTGAAATGTATTTTGTTAAGCAGCTGCATTGCCCGATCAAATTTTCCGCTTTCGTAATGCAACACGGCGAGGTTATACTGGTAAGCATTGTCGCCTTCGTCGGGGGCAAGTTTTTTATAATATTGATGAATGAACTCCTCCGTCCAACTGAATTCTTTTAAACGAACGCCTACGGTCACTATATTTTTGTACGTCCACTGGGGTAGGTACAACCCTTCATAAGCAAGGTCGGATTTAAGCATAAGTTTGAAGACCTCAAATAACTCTTTTAAAAATTCCTGCCGCCCCTCATTAATTCTTTTCACACAGTAGTTCTGAATGTAATTGCTTATCTCTTTGCCGTCTTCAGGCTGTATTTTATGTAAATGTTCTTTGAGTTTTTTTAAGTACCCGTTATACCAACTGTCATCCTCCAGGTTCTGCAAACCCTTGTAAATAGGGTAATACAGGCTTACAAAAGGATGTTCTGCATAGTCAGGTAAATATTCTTTCAGCACAACCTGGAAACGGCGATGTTGTTTTTCATCATAGGCATAATTCAGCACATTGCTTCTGTTAAGCAACTCACACCACATCTTAAGTTGCGAGCACACAAAAAACAGGTCAAGTTGTTTTTGAGAATTGAGAATGAAGGTATTGTTCGTTTTTCTTGTGCGTTGAAAATGAAACTGATCGGCAAGCAGATTCAATTTATAGTTTCCATAAAAATCAGTAGTTGTTTCGCTATTTCTTTCAATCAGTTTTTTCTTTTTGTTTAAAAACCCACTCACATTGTTTCTCGCTCCTGCGCCAACAAAACTTTGCATTAATGCAATGTCTTTCAGCTCATGATCTTTTTCCATCTGCACATTCACCAGGTATTTTTCACCGAGCTTATACAGATCACTCAAAAGATTATTCAACACCAGCTCATTGAATTTTTCTTTGTCGAATACATACGCAAAAGCTTTTCTTTTTTCCCAGTCTGTATCATCAGCCTGGTGGTTTTTTTCAATGTAGGAAAACAACTTTTTCAGTTTTTCCCGCCTGTTAAAGAAAGGACTGTACACAACATCTTTGAACCGTAATCTTTCAGCAGGGTTAAGCTGGTTATATAGTATAAGCAGTTTGGGCAAAGCCATGGGCGGAAATGTTATCTATTTTAATTTGGTTTGATGCAAATGTAAAACATTGATAAACAATGTACTAAATAATAATTGTCAATTTTCAGTCATCTATAGAATCCCTTATTTGTTCTTGTACTTTGCCTGCATCACCCGCAACTTTGCTTCATTGATAAAACCATTTAACTTTATGTTATGAAAAACCTGTACATTTTATTTCTTCTCTGTCTCTGTTTTTGTTTTTCTCAAACTACACATGCCCAAAGCTGGAGTTATGTAAACACGGATGAATATTTTGCTGATGCAAATGATGTGATTGAAGATGGTGATGGAAATATTCTTGTCTGCGGCGGCGGTGGAAGCTGGCCCTTCTCCGCCGAAGGGGATGTAAGAGTTAGTAAACTTGATGCTTCCGGCAATTTATTGTGGGAGCATGAATTTGTAAGCCCGGCAACTATCGGAACCATCACTGCAAATGATATTGCTTTGGCAACAGATGGATATATAGTTTTTTGCAGCGGATTTGAAAAACCGCTTATCATCAAACTTAACACAGATGGAAGCCTTGCCTGGACCTCAGAAAGCTGGTGTAGCGGATTGGCAGAGGCGTCATTATCAAAAGCTTATGGTATGGTTGCTTCTGATGGAAGTATTACAATGGCCGGACAAAGCGGTTATTATGATAACATCAACATCTACAAAGTAGCATCAGACGGATCTTTGATTGATGATGTAAGCTACCCGATGTCTGATGGTTTCTTCGGAGGGTATAATATTGTTGAAACATGGGAAGGGATTGGAACAAGTGATGATGGAATGGCAATTTGCGGGGGAATAATTTCAGGAAGTATCTATTGCCCCTTTATCTGGAAATTTGACAGTGATGGAAACGAAGAATGGCGTTCAGATTTAACAAGCTCTGAAGGAAATGATGGTTATGGTATCACTCAAACTTCTGATGGAGGATATGCCTTGGTTGGTGCAAATCCTTTTGGCTCATCTGCTACTCTTATAAAAACAGATAATACAGGTTCGGTAGAATGGGATGAGGAATATGTAGCAACTTCAGGCACTCACTTGCCTTATGCAGCAGATGTAACTCAACTTACAGATGGAACCTATGCTTTTGCCGTAAACAACTATGATAATGTTTTTACTTATTATGGTTTTGCCGATGTAATTTTTATTGATGCTTCTGGAGCAGAAACAAGTAGGATCACTGTTGCCGGCGGCGAAGAAACAACTCAGATAAACAGCATCTCTGCAACATCTGACGGAGGCTTTGCATTTTGCGGGCATTTCGGCATGGATGATTACATAACCGGCGCATGGGATTCAAGATATTATGCTCAGAAATCTGACGCTGATGGAAGTTTACCGCAGTGTATTTATAACTGTGTGTGGCCGGGAGATGGAGACAATAACGGCGTTGCAAATTCTGATGATATTCTTGCAATTGGTTTAAGTTATGGTAATACAGGCACAGCAAGAGAAGATATGAGCATAGGATGGTATGCGCATGCTGCGGATGCATGGGGAACATCCCTGCCGGATGGAACCAATGATAAATATGTTGATGGCAATGGTGATGGAACAATTAATGATGATGATACTGCTGCAGTTTCTGCAAATTATGCAAGCACCCATACCGTTGTTTCACTCAAAACGGAAGCAGGCATTCCGCTGTACGTTGAAGATCCGGGAATTGTTCTCCCATCAGGATATAATGAATTGAAAATACGCCTCGGCGATGCAGCAAACATGGTAGATGCGATTTATGGTTTAAGATTTTCAATTCAGTTTGAAGGAGAATCCATTGAACCGGAATCTGTGTCTGTTCATTTTGATGATAGTTGGTTCGG
>JBJXHH010000020.1:0-6214 GCA_046160675.1 Chitinophagales bacterium | reverse complement strand
AAAGTAGAAGAAAACAATTTTGGCATACGAAAAAGATTGCTGGAGTACGATGATGTAATGAACAGCCAGCGGGAATTGATTTATAAAAAAAGAAATCATGCATTAGATGGAGAGAGGCTAGGAGTTGATCTGAATAATACTTTTATGGAGTTGTGTGAAGAAATAGTGAATATGCATGCAGACAGCAGGGAGTATGAAGAATTTACTTTGGATGTGATACGGCATTTTAGTATGGAACCGGAGATAAGTAAAACTGAATTTGAAGTTGAGAAAACAGATGTACTTGCACAAAAGTTGTATCAGCATGTAAAAGAATATTACAAACGCAAGCAGCAGCAACTTATCAATAAAGCATTCCCATTAATAAAAGACTTGTATGAGAAACAAGGCGAAACCTTGCAAAATGTAATAGTTCCATTTACGGATGGAAGAAAGGGCGTAAATGTGATCGTTAACTTGAAAAAAGCTTATGAAACCAATGGTATGGAAATAATGAATGCCATTGAACGCAGTATAAGCCTTATTATTATAGATGAAGATTGGAAAGATCATTTGAGAAACATGGATGACCTGAAGCAAAGCGTACAGAATGCTGTGTTTGAACAAAAAGACCCATTGCTCATTTATAAATTCGAAGCATTCAGCATGTTTAAGATCATGTTGAGTGAAGTGAATAAGCAGATTGCTTCTTTTATTTTCAAAGGCAATATCCCAATACGCTCGAGTGAAGAGGTAAAAAGTGTGCAGGCCCAACGGAGAACAGACATGAGCCAGATGAAAACCAGCAGGGATGATATAGCCGGTAACAAAGGCCCTGGCAGCCCGAATACAAATACACAGGAACGTAGACCCCTGGAGCCTGTGAGAGTAGAAAAAAAGGTAGGAAGAAATGATCCATGCCCATGCGGCAGCGGAAAGAAATACAAGAATTGCCACGGGGCGAATGTGTAAACAAAACTAATTTTTCAGGATACATTGGCTGGCGATAAAGTCAGCCAATTTTTGTAAATGACTTTTCATGAATGAAGTTCTCACAGTTAAATCAGCCATTGAACACACATTTTTAAAACCAGATACAGGCGTTGCTGATATTGAAAGAATTTGCAAAGAATCGATGGTATATAACTTTGCTGCGGTATGTGTGCCGCCCTATTTTATTGAAGATGCTGTAGCTATTCTAGAAGGAACACAAGTTGAGGTTGTAACGGTTGTAGCATTTCCTTTTGGATATAATTCCATGATGAGTAAGTTTGAAGAAACAGAAGATGTGCTGCGGCGAGGTGCAGATCATGTAGACATTGTTACAAACATAGCAGCTATAAAGAACAATGATTGGGAAACTGTAGAAAACGAAATTGAAATGCTGACAAAACTTGTTCACAATGAAGGGAAAATAATAAAAATCATTGGCGAAACAGGAATACTTTCAGAAGTTGAAATAGAACTTCTTTGTAAGATTATAAATGAACATAAAGCGGACTTTTTTAAAACTTCAACAGGCATCAATGTTCCCGGTGCAAGTGTAGAAATTATTGAACTCCTGCGAAAGAATTTACTTCCTTCCATAAAAATAAAAGCATCGGGTGGCATTAAAACCCTGGAGTTTGCATTAGAACTCATGCATGCCGGGGCATCCAGGCTAGGTACAAGCAGCGGGGTTGCACTTGTAAGCTAAAAAATGAATTCAAAATAAAAAAGGCGATGATTTTTTCATCGCCTTTTTTGCTATCGATTATGTTATTCAATTATTAAATTCTGCAACCTGCTTTTCCCATCATCGCCGGTAGTTTTTACAATATACATTCCTGTGGAAATATTTTCCAGGTTAAAAGAAATCTCACCTTCTGTTGATGAAAATATTTTTTCTGCAACAACTCTACCGGTCAAGTCAACAATTTCTATTAATACTTCTTCACTTTCCATGCTGCTGCAGTTGATGAAGAAATTATTTTGAGCTGGGTTGGGATAAATGAGCATTTCATCATTTTCATCTACAACAAGTTCCCCTGAAGGAAGTGCAGCCAGGATGGTAACATTGAAATCTTCTACTTCCCCTAAACTAAAACTTTCGCAGGATCCAGGTACCCCGCCGTTTTTCATACTAATGCGCATTCTGGTGCTCCCGAGAGTTGCAGTTATAGGGGCAACTAATGTAGCAGTTAAATTGGTTGTAATTGATGATGCAAGGCTTAGAATCTCTTCACCGGCGTCATCAAAATCAAAATCCTGGTTCCAGTCAATCCAACCTTTCCAATTTACTGTTACTGCACCGCCGCTCATTCCTGCGCTTACTTTTAATGATTTTGTTATTCCTATTTTAAGGTTCGTATTTGTAACTTCTGTGCCATCCCAATATCCACCATCGCTGCCTGAAACCCTGTTAATGGCACCTAATCTCACACGGTCTATCCATTGGCTGGTAGAACTGGCTCCTGCTGAGGCACAATAATCAGTGGGGCCACCACCACCTCCTGTTAGGCAGGGAGCAGCTTCTATTGCATCAATAATTGCATTTGCTGGCTGGGTGCCAAAACCATTGCTGAAATTTATTCCAACAGTGAGGTGGCAATAACTCATAATGGTTCCGCCAGTTGTGGGAGTGGGTCCTGCTGCACAGCCTCCCTCAGTTCCGTATCCTGCACTCGGCCCACAATCATCAATTGCACCGCCGCTCCATCCGCACCAATGTGTATGAAAACTTCCATAGATATGCCCGAGTTCATGTGTGAACACCATCACCGTCCAACTATAGGTTGGAAATTCAGAATAACTAGCGTCAATATCACTATAACAATATTTTCCGGTTGAGGAACAAAAACCATCAATAGTAGCGGCAACACCGCCGTTGTTCGCATCCAGGGCAACAAGATGCGCTACGTCACCATTGAAGGTCGTTCTGAAATCTGTAAAGTCGCTTAATGCTGCAAACGAAGAAGAGGAAGCGTATCCATCAGAAGATGTCCACACAAAAATTTCTGATATTTCTGTAGTAATTCCATCATTCGCAAAAATAGTTGCTGAGGTATTGAAGATGCCGGTGAGATAATCTGATGTAGCGGTTACAGAAGAACCCTTGTTTTGATACAATTGAAAATCAGCTTCCAGGTAAACTTTCACTATGTTGGTAGTTCTTGAATCCCCGGTTTCATCTCCAGCATCCTGTGTTTTTGGTTCTGCAACATCAGGTGTTGCGCAACCTGCTTCATGGGGTACTAAAACATCTTTTTCTGAAAACAAAATATAATCATCACTCTTAGCACCGGTGCCTTCATATTTCCCAAGATTGATGTTCCCGTTTTCTTCATTAGAAATTATTCCCATTATATTATCCTCAAAAATGCTGACGGCCACTAAAGAGTTTTCATCACCCTGAATGATGCCCCTGTAATACACACCAGTATTGTAATTTTCAGTTTCATTAGCGCTATTGGTTACTTTGAAGCCTTCAGCAAAAATGTCAACCTGGATAAGTTCTAAGAGTAGTGTACTTCCGTTATGATACGGAACGGAAAGGCTGATAGCTGCAGAACGTTCATTATATAATTGTTGCACAATTGTTTTGTCAAGCTTTGCAAAAGTTGCTTTACTCACAAAATCTGCTGAAGTTGCTTTTAAGGCAATATCATTTTCTAAAACAGTGAACGGGGTAGCCTGCTTGAAATTCCCATAACTAGTTTTGAAACTTGCAACCTGCTTTGCTACCATTTTTTTTGATTGGGCTATCAGCGGGTTTGTGAGCAAAATACTAACTAGGAAAAGAAATGTGAGATGTACAATTTGTTTTTTCATTATTGTCTTTTTTATAATTTGAAAATATGTCGGGTGATGTGGAGGGAATGAGTTCATAAAGTTAAGGAGATGTTTTTATTGCACAAATAAAGTTCCTGTAATTGTTAAGCATTTAATAACAAGCTTTGGGGATTTGTGACTAATGATAAGACAGGTATTAATCAATGTGTTCAGTCATTTTTCTTACCAGCTTAAATTCACTGAAAAACTCCCGTGCTATGATGCGGAAAAAGGCGTAAACCGGCATGGCTGCTATCATTCCGGGTACCCCCGCAAGGGTTCCGAAAACCAAAACAATAAAAAAAACTTCCAATGGATGGGCTTTAATAGAATTCGAATATATGATGGGTTGTGAAACAAAATTATCTATTAACTGTACCCCCTGGAATAAAATGAAGAGTTGCAGGAGTAAGGGGCCTATGTCAAAATTGGGATCTGCACCCAGGTTCGTTGTAACACCGATGAGCATGCCGAATAACATACCAATGATGGGCCCTATGTAAGGGATAATATTTACAATGCCTGCAAATAAAGCAATGAGCCAGCTTTTTGCTCCGAAACCTAACAATAATAACCCCCCCGCAATTAAAACAAAAACAACAGCAGATTGAATGATGAGCCCGACGAAATATCTTGTAAGGTATCTTTTACTTGTATGCAGGATTGTTTTTGCGTTAGGTTCATACTTGGTTGGTGTAAGTATCATCATAATATTATAAAACAATTTTTCATCCCGCAAAAAGAAAAATGCGATGAAAGTGATCGAAAACAGGGCGACAAGCATATTGCCCAATCCACCGAGTATATTATTGAAAATATGTGTTACAGAAGTTACATTAATCGCATTCTGTAAATTTTCATTAATGATCTGTTCTACAGATTTTTGCGGCTGGCTTGGGTCAGGGGATTGAAAACGGACAATGAGTGAATCAAGATTTTGCATCTGTTGCTGCAAACCTTCTGCTACTCTTTCCGTATCAATTTGAGAAATCACATTCGTTTGCTCAACTACTAAGGGTGTAAATATTTTAACAATGCCGATTACAGCAAAATAGATAATTATGAGAGTTGCTAATGAGGAGAGTGAATCAGGTATTTTAAACCTGCCGATCTTAATGCGTTCAATAAAATCACAAATAGGCTTCCCGATGATAGAAACAATAGCAGCGATAATGAAATAAAAAAGAATTGTTGTTATTTGCAGAAACAACCATACTACGCCGAATACGAGTGCAAGCGTTACAAGAATAATAAGCGTAATGCGAATAATTTTATTATTGCTCAAGTTGTTTTGCATGATTTTCGTCCTGTTTCCGTTGGAAAATTAGTGAATATAAAACTCCTGGAATTTCAGCTTTCCACAAAAAACAAAAACCTTCACAGCGAAAGGCTTTTGTTTGTAAGAATAGAATAAATATGTTACCTGTTTATCTCTCTCTATTTAAAAAAGGAGAGGCCTAGCAACAGCCGCCGCCATCATAAAAATAAGTACTGCCCGAAATGAAAATATCCCTTCTGCCAAGTGCACCTAAATTTTCTGCAGTTTTATCACACACAGCAAGGGGCTGATTAGGCATGAGTATATGCCCGCCGTGATCGTCAAAATATTCTTCGTTACCATAATAGATTGCTGTTCGGCCAGTAAAAACGCAAGGCCCGTCTTTTGGCATCGGGTCTTTAATGGCGCATACCTCAGCACTTTCTATAAATATATTCTCGGCAGTATCATAATGCATTGTGTCCAAAATCCTATAAGGTCTTCTTGCCCTGACTTCCACCGTTCCAAAACCTATTTCAGTAATGCGGTTAATATATTCCTGCAAAGGCAATGAACCGCTGAGGCATAACGCACGGAGTTTTTCATCTTCTCTTAAATGCTCCGGCATTACCTGTTCACAGGTTGGGTCACTCATTACAAGGCGACCATGTTTTTTCAGGATACGATACATTTCAGAAAGCGCTTGTTTTAAATCTTCATCTTTAAAAATATTGAACAAACAATTTTGCGCAGCGATATCAACAGAATTATCCTCCACAGGCAAATTGAATGCATCGCCTTTGCGTAATTCAATAAATTCCTTTTTGAACCACGGATTTAATTTTTCCGCTTCTATTAAATTTTCTTCGCAGGCAGTAAGCATTTCATCCACTATATCTACACCTATAACACCGCCTTTTTTCCTTGAGAAATATGCAAACTGCAAGAGTTCCATGCCGCCGCCAACCCCGACATACATGATGGTCGGGTTATTTACAAGGTCTCTCGGATTCACCGTCGAGCCGCAGCCATAGTTCATCTCCAGCATTTTTTGCGGAATTACCAAACCAGGTAATTGCCAAACAGGAGTTGTAGTGCAGCATAATCCCTTCTGCGGATTTTCCGCTGCTTCTTTGTATACATTTTTTGTTGTTTCTAAATACATAG
>JBJXHH010000019.1:0-3699 GCA_046160675.1 Chitinophagales bacterium | reverse complement strand
AACGAAGTAGAAAAACTTTTCCAGCCGCATTATGAAAAATGGTTTGCGGAGAATGGAGTGGTTTTATGGGAGTGATGATTAGTGGATTTTCATTAACGGCGTTTATCTCACCAAAGAAAATAATTCTACACGGCGAGAAACTAACCGGTGATTAAAATTAGCATTAAAAGTTACTGTTAAACGATCAAACCTTCAGCTCTTCCACTGCATGCCAGGCCATCATACCCATGCCGATGGGCAGCGCATCTTCATCAATATTAAAAGTAGGGGTATGAATGTTTGAAGTAATTCCTTTTGCGGTATTGCCTGTGCCGAGGCGGTAAAAACAGGCGGGAATCTTTTTGGGAGGGGGAAAGCTCATATTACTGTTTCACCCATTTCTCCGTTATCTTATCCCCTTCTTCTGTAATGATCATCGATATATACATTCCTGCCGGAAGATGTTTTATATCTGCTTTTAATGTTTCATCAAAATTTAAAGTCATACGTTTGCCTTCTGTTGTGTATGTAAATATTTTTTTGATCCTTACATCAGCAACATTTTGCAGTTGTATATACTCAGCGGCAGGGTTAGGAAACAGGGCACTATTATCCCTCTGTTCAGTTGTAATTTCCTGCGAAGGAAGCCGCTCAGTCAGGTTGCCATCAAAGCTTACTGTATAACGGGCGTTATAAAAATCAGGAGTGGAGAACTGACCGCCCATTACGAGGTGGCTGGTTCCTGTGAAGGTATATGAACGAATTTCCTTATCATGATTAAAAGGTTCTTCCAGCACGGCATGTTCCCAAATTTTTACCCCGGTTTTTGAGTATTTAAAACAAATAGGCGTAAGCACATCGGATGAAATCTCCACCATACCGCCAATTATAACTTCATTTAATGGTCCGATACCTATTCTATTTGTTTCATACCCGTTCACCTCATCACCCGAAGCAGTGGTGCTGATCTGGATATGAAAAGCAGCAGAACCATCGCTTCCATCCAATTTAAGCAAACAGGGTAAGACAATAGGACCCTCTGAATAAGTATAAGGTATTATAGGATTACCGGCTTTATCTAAAGTAGAATAAACTATATTGAGGTGGCTTGAAATTCCACTAAATAATAGCGCAGCAGTTTGGGAAACATAAATATTATTTCCAGTAACAGCGTCATATTTTTTAACCTCTATAGAATCGAATACAAATGCCTCTGTAATTTCATGGATAAGAAAAAGGAATTTATTTTTGTGAACTAGGATCTTCCGTGGCAGGTAATTGCCCATTTCTGTTACCCAAACCTGTTCCAATAAGGTATTATATTTATACATCGTATAATCCACATCATCGAAATTAACAATATATAAATAGATATTTCCTTTGGTATCAACCCTCAGGAATTCTACAGGTGTTTCGTCAAGGTCAAAAGGAGTAACATCTTGTAATGTTTGTTTTAAAAGTGCACCGTTGATGCCCTTAAATTTTGCGATGTAAAGTTGTGCATCTTCTATTTCACCATCATGTCCCGGCTCAGGGTCTTCATTAAATACATGCACCGCCACGGAGATGTTACCCGCTTTATCTACAGCCATAGATTCTTCTTTCATGCTTTCAAATTCATACAATGGCATGCTTAAAAGTTTTTGCCAGATGATGTCACCATCAGTATCATAAGCATAGATAGTATATTCCTTGTCGAGCCATGCTGCCTCTGCGCCAACAGTGACTTCGGATAGAAGGAAAGTAATGCCGGTTTGTGTAGATTGCATAAAGAGTATCACACTATAGGACACATCGAGCTTCCACAACACATTGCCACTTTCGTCTTTCTTATCTAGATAAAACCCGGTGGGATATAATTCGGGTGGCTGTGTTCCATACGAATAAATATTACCTGCTGCATCAGAGCTGAGCAATAAAACGGATGAATTATATATAAACCCCGAATCCTCATATGTTTCCCAAAAAGTTTGTGAAGAAGCTGAGAGAAACAAAAAACAAAGCGGGATGGTGGCAGAAAAATATTTCATACAATTGAATTTGTATCAAATTTATTTTTTTTTTCTGAAATTCTTTTAGCTTGGCGTAAATTTTTTATGAAACAAACTCTACTGTATCTCTTCTTTGCTGCCACTGCTAGTAATATTTTTGCTCAAACCCTCTCAGGCACGACACTTGAAGTTACAGGCACTTCGGGTACAACTGTGAATATTGAAAGTGGCAAGGTTACTTATAATGCCACAAATGATGAACTGATAACAACTGGTGTAATGGTAGGAATTAACAATACACCGGACGAAACTTTTATTATACAGCAACCGGATGAGACAGGCAAGGAAAATGACCCAGTTGTTGAATTTAAAAATACACAGGGCGAACTTGTATTTGTATTTGACTTAGAAGAGGATGATCCAACCATGGGGCTTATCAATTCAACAAGCGGGCTTACAACCTCAAAATTCAGAAGCAACGGAATTTCGTTTATTCTGGAGAGATTTGCAGTAGGTGAAAGCCTGACAGACATCATGGATCAAAACCCTCAGTTTAAGGTTGTGGGTTTACAAACTGCATATAACACTACATTATCTGAAGCAAGTAGTGATATGACAGATTACCAGACAACAATTCAAAATCATGATGATACAAATGGTAAATCTGCCTCATTGGGTTTTGGGGTAGATGTAGATGGCAGCTCTATAGGTGGTTCTATTTGTTTTGTGAGGAGTGATAACAATAGTTTTGGAAGTTTACGATTTGGAGTTAAAGAAACTACAAGTGCCACTGTTCTAGTAGATTTAATAGTGTTAAGTGGAACGAATGTTAATTTTCCCCGCCAAACAGCTTCTCGCATTGCAGTTTTTGATGCATCAAAGAATTTGGTTTCGGGAACCACGGGTTCCGGTTTATCCCTCGCAACTGATGTTTTATCTCTTGATATTAACGGGTTAACAATATTATCGGGTACAGTTGATGTAACAAATGATTATTTGCCTATCTATGACGCTTCTGCTTCAGCAAATAGAAAAGTAAGTGCAGGAGATATTACCGGCAGTTATTCTTTGCAGGGTTCAACAAGAAATTTAACAGGGATTGCAGACTTGGACGACTACTATATAGGAACCATTGCAGAAAATGCAGGTACCATTTCAGACATAAACAGGGTTTATATACCTCAAACCGGTGTAATTAAGGCGGCTTATGTATATTTTCATAATGGCACAGTCACAACCAGTACAACTGCCGGAGCTGTTTCAATAAGGTTAAGCACAGGGACTAATGTAGCTATTTCCAATACTATTACTAATGATGCTTCTTCAACAGTTGCATCCAATACTTCATTGAATCAGTCCGTTATGCAGGGTCAATATTTTGAAATAAAATGGGATTGTCCAAACTGGGGAATGCCAGCGCCACCTGATGATGTTCAAATAAGTTTTGTGGTTTACATTCAATGAGGATAGAAATGTTACTTGGACATGTGAGATATTGACTAATTGTTTAACCCAAAACTAACTCTTCCACCGCATGCCATGCCATCATGCCCATGCCGACAGGTAAAGCATCTTCATCAATATTAAAAGTGGGAGTATGAATGTTTGAAGTAATTCCTTTTTCGGCATTGCCTGTTCCTAATCTGTAAAAACATGCGGGTATTTTTTGTGCGTAATATGCAAAATCTTCTCCACCCATTCTTGGTGTTACTTCAAGCACATTTTCTTT
>JBJXHH010000018.1:0-11419 GCA_046160675.1 Chitinophagales bacterium | reverse complement strand
CAATATCACCTACCTTTGCCCGTCATAAACAAGTATGGCAGAACGCAAGAGAAACCGCTGGGGACCGGTTGATGAAAAGGACAATAAAAAGATCACCCGCAAAAGTTTTCAAACTGCTTTGCGCATTTTTGCTTTTCTTAAACCCTATCGTATCGCATTCATCACAGGTCTAGCCTGCCTGCTCCTCTCAACATTAATTTCTTTAAGTTTTCCTTACTTGATGGGAAAATTGATTGATACAGGCTTGCAGGTCAACTTCAATTCCACCCTCAGTAACATTTCCCAATCCATCAACACATCGCTTGAAAATTCTTTTCTCACGAAAGTTTTCAGCAACACAAATTATGTAGCATTGTTTCTTGTCGGTTTGTTATTGATGCAGGCGATCATTTCTTATTTCAGGATCTATTTTTTCGCAACTGTCACTGAAAAAAGCATGGCTGATGTGCGTATTCATCTCTATGATAAACTCATTACACTCAGTATACCTTTTTTTGAAGAACGCCGGGTGGGCGAACTCACCAGCCGCAGCACAAATGATGTAGATCAGCTACAAGACTTGCTCGGCATGACCTTGCCTGAATTCATCCGCCAGGTACTCACAATAGTTCTCGGCATTGGCTGGCTGTTTTACACTTCCGCAAAATTGACATTTCTCATGATCTCCACTTTTCCAATCCTTGTGATCCTTGCAGTTGTGTATGGAAGATACATCCGCAAAATCTCAAAAACCCGGCAGGATGCACTGGCGAATAGCAATGTGATAGTAGAAGAAACGATGCAGAACATTAACACAGTAAAAGCTTTCAGTAATGAAGAATATGAAAGCAAACGTTACAAAAAAAATATGCTGGAACTCATCGGCACAGGAATTAAAGGTGCCATAGCAAGGGGCGGGTTTACAACGTTTCTCATCCTGGGATTGTTCGGCGGTTTTGTGCTGGTGCTTTGGTACGGTGCAACCTTGCTGCAAAGCGGAAATATTTCTGCCGGAGAATTGGTTTCTTTCATGATGTACACTTTGTTCATCGGCGGAAGCGTAGGCGGGCTGGGCGATCTGTACGGAAGGTTGCAAAAAACCGTAGGCGCCAGCGAACGCATTTTTGAAATTTTAGATACTGATGGCGAGTTTTCACTCTCGGCATCTAAAAATAAAATACATCTGAAAGGCGAAGTGGTTTTTGAAGATGTGCACTTTTCTTATTCTACAAGGAAAGATGTCGCTGTGCTGAACGGGATCAATTTTCAAATTAACAGCGGGGAAAAAATTGCGCTTGCGGGGCAAAGCGGCGCAGGCAAGTCCACCATCGCACAGCTCATCTTAAAGTTTTATAATGTAAGTGAAGGAAGAATTTTGATCGACGGAAAAAATATTTCTGCATACGATGTTCGGGCTTACAGGGATAATATTTCTATCGTTCCGCAGGAAGTGATCTTGTTTGGTGGAAGCATAAGGGAAAATATTTTGTACGGAAAACCTGAAGCAAGCGAGGAAGAAGTTATTGCAGCAGCAAAAAAAGCAAACGCCTGGAATTTTGTTTCCGGGTTTCCCGAGGGGTTGGAAACGATTGTTGGTGAACGGGGAATAAAACTCAGCGGTGGGCAGAGGCAAAGAATTGCCATTGCGAGGGCAATATTAAAAGATCCAGCAATTTTAATTCTTGATGAAGCTACAAGCTCCCTCGACAGTGAAAGCGAAATGCTTGTGCAGCAAGCCCTGGAGGAGTTAATGAAGAGCAGAACAACAATTATAATAGCGCACAGGCTGAGTACAATAAGAAATGCAGATTGTATTTTTGTGATGGAAAAAGGGAAAATCGTTGAGCAGGGTACATTTGATGAATTATCAAAAATGGAGAGTGGGGTGTTTGGAAATTTATTGAAATTACAGTTTACTGAAATTGAACAGGATTAAATAAAAATGTCATTAATCTATTTAATAATTGTAGGTGCTATTGCCGGCTATGCAGGAGCAAGAATCTTGCGGGGCAAAGGTTTCGGGTGGATAGGGAATATCGTTGTCGGCATTATCGGGGCAATTATTGGCGGGTGGATTTTTACTCAATTTGGTATCCCTGAAGAAAATATTTTATATGAACTTGCCAGCGCCGTTGTTGGGGCGATTGTATTTTTGATATTAGTGGGGTTGTTTAGTAAGAAATAAGTTAGCCCTTAAATCTCAATTTTATACTGAACAGTAAAACTTCTCGGCGGATCATACTTCGCAGGGCGCAAAGCATACATTCTATTGGTTATATTTTTTACAAGCAGCTGAATTTTTTGTTTTTCAGTGAATGCGAAACCAACTCTTACGTCAAATATCCAGTCGCCATTTTCATGTTCGGCAAGGTATTCTGTCAATTCAGGAATGAAAAACTGAAAGATAGCATCTACATTATCCATGGCGCTGAAATAATTTACATCTGCACCAATGTTCCATTTCGAAATTTCATACTCTGCATCAAAACGCATCATGTGCCTAAACCTGTACTTCAACACTGTAATGAGAAAAGCTGAATCTTTATTTGTGATACCATGAAAAAAATTATTTGTAAAAGTATTCCAGTCACCGAAGGACGAATCAACACTCAGGTCGGCCGGGTACACATAATTATAGCCGCCCAGGAATGTAAAGTTATTTCCCAGGATTTTTCCAGCACCGTTCATTGTAAACTCGAACCCGCCAAGCCTTGCCCTACTTGTGTTTAACGACTTGAAACCCGCCACAGTAGCGCCCTCAAAATCATAAAACCCGAAGGTAAACTCCGTCATGTCTTGATAATCTGTAACATACACAGCAAGGTCAGCATAACCTTTCCACTCATCAAGGAAGATTTGTTTTTTTAATCCTACTTCAGCATTCCATCCATACTCTGCGGTTATGTCTTCATTGGGTAATATTTGCAGCAACCCCAAACTTGTTCTCGCATACTTTTCAACTAAACTCGGTACACGGTATCCTTGCCCGAAACTTGCCCTCAAAAAAGATCTGGCTCCTGTTTGATAATTGATACCTCCTTTAAAAATTGGAACTGCAATTCCGTCAATTGTATCCAGCTTATAAAGTTCGTCTCTTACTCCGAAGTTCAATGCAAGCCGATCAAATATTTTTTTATCCAACTGCACATAAGCCCCTGCAAAAAAACCGTCATGATCCAGTAACTGATCATCCCGCACATGAAAATAATACCCAGTAGCGCCAGTAGTAAGTATGAGGTCATTATTAAATTCATGATGATACTGGTAATCAAAGTTCAAAAGCCAGGCATTACCACCTGTAGTGTCAGAATAGGTTACATTGTTATTGTAAAAACGCATTTTGATGCGATGCGTATTATCATTTTTATCGTATATCTGAACCCAGGGATCAATGCTCAACCATTTATACTTCCAGTTTAAAACTGTTGAAGTTGATGTATCAATGCCGCCGAAAGGAACAAAACCACTGGTGTCTTTATCCGCCCAGAGAAAATAAATTCCTTCATCATCCAGCATTGCATTGCCGTTTATGCCATAAGTAAATTTATTATTTTCAGGTCGAAACCTTGTTTTCCAATTTATCCTCCCTCTGTAAGAATGTTCGCCCTGCAGGTACGAATCTTCTCTTACAATATTGCTGCCGAGCACAAGGTCAAAATTTTCATACTTGTGCAAATGAGAAAATGAAATACCCGTTATCAGCGGAGGAAAATCCCACCATGCAGCTTCTTTTATTTGCGGGTTGTCATATACTCCCTGGAAAACAGAAATGGTTGTTTGAGGCGAATCTGTGGGCCATTTTGTTCTCACTGTTATTACGCCGTTCAATGCGCTGCTGCCATAGAGAACAGAAGATGCGCCTTTTATCACTTCTACCTGCTCCGTAATTTCCAGAGGAACAAAATTCCACTTAGCATCTCCCCTATCAGCAGCCAGTAATATCTGATCATCAACAACCAGCATTACCCGGCTACCGGCGCCGTAAGTAAACCCTGTGCCTCCCCGGATGTTCGCCTGCTCATCCAACATGTAAACACCTGGCGCTTTTAAAATTGCATCACTTAGAGAGGTAGAGTTTGTATTCTGAATAAGATTTGCCGTAATTACATCTATACTCACAGTTTCTTCTGTCAATTTTTTTTCATATAAACTTCCGCTTACAACTATGATATCCAATTCTTGTATGACAGGTTTGAGTTGGATGTTTAACTCTGTGGTTTGATTCCCAATAATTATAACTTCTTTTTTTTCAGTTTTATAACCGATAAAAGAAAACATTACTATGTATTTTCCGGGATGTAGTTGCAAAAAATAGTTTCCGTTATTGTCTGATGTAGTGCCTGTATTATTTTCTGCGGCAATGTTCACACCTGTTATCAATTCACTGGTAGATGCATCAGTTATTGTTCCCGAAATGGATTGAGAAAAACATAAATTTAAAGATAGAAGCAGCCAACAACTTAAGAGTATGCGCATCGCTTTCATTTTAAAAATTAAAAATACTTGAAATATTTAACTCACCAAGTCTGAAATCAACACTATCCTATTTCAGTCCATGCTCACTTAAATACCAGCAAAACATTGTCATTACAGCTGCGCCCATGTGAAGTTCTCTTCTGTTCACTTTATCAAAAGTATCATTTGCGGTGTGATGCAAATCCATATAACGCTGTGAATCGGGGCGAAACCCAAAACAAATAGTACCCAGCGCCAACAACGGACGTATATCAACCCCGCTGTAGCTTACAGTAAATTCATTTAAACCGTAAGGAGTAAACAATTTCTCCAGTTTTTGAAAATTTGCAATTGCAGTTTTATCTTTTGTATCGGCATCTACACTAAACCCTTTCGGCGAAAACCCTCCTGCATCACTTTCTAATGCATAAATATGTTTTTCATTTGTTGTCTTTGCCCAGTCAGCATAGCCGTTTCCGCCCTTCACCCCATTTTCTTCATTCATATATAATACACATCTTATCGTTCTTTTTGGTTTTATGTTCAATGCTTTTAATGTTCTTATTACTTCCATGCTGTGTACACATCCGGCGCCATCATCATGCGCACCTTCACCAACATCCCAACTGTCAAGATGCCCTCCTACAACTATTATTTCATTCGGCAATTCACTCCCTGTAATTTCTCCAATTACATTGTAGGATTTTTTTTCGCCCAGCATCCTGCAATCTAAAACCATTTTAAATTTTGTGGCCGCATTTTTTTGTAACGCATCATGTAACTTATCAGCATCAACAGTTGAAATAGCTACACAGGGAATGGCAGCATTACCGCTACGGAAACCATTGCTTCCTGTGTGCGGAAAATCATCATGAGCACTGCTCACACTTCTTGTAATGCTTGCAATGGCGCCATATGCGCTTGCACTATCTGGTCCGTACCAGCGATAGGGGCCGCATAAGCCGTAGCCATCAAATGAGTTGACAACATTTTGCGGAAATACAGTATTGAAAAAAATGATCTTCCCTTTTGTTTTTTCTTTCCCGATTTTTTTAAGTTCTTCAAAAGAATTTACTTCAATCACTTCCGCAATAATCCCTTCTTCCGGAGTAGCAATACTTCCACCCAGTGCTAAAACATCTACCTGGCCAATCCCCATGATTTCTCCGTATTCTTTTTGCCCTCTCACCCAATGTGGCACCATTACCTCCTGCAGCCACACTTTATCATAACCAGCTTTCTTCATTTCATTTTCACCCCAGCGCACAGCCATATCAGCCTGCGGAGAGCCACTCAGGCGGTGACCTACGTCTTTACACAAATCATGCAGCCAGTCATAAGCCTGCCCGTTCAGCATTGTCTCATCAAATATTTTTCTAAAAATGGCAGAATCAGAATCTTGTGAAAAAATATTTTGTGAAGAAATAACGAAAAATAAGCCTAAGAAAATTTTTCTCATGTATTTATTTTAATTTTCGCACTAAAATAATGAACTCTTTAGTGAGGATATAGTTTTTAACGTTTGTAGTCGGTTGAGTGTTATTGAAAATAACAATTGCGGTAAAGTCCCCTGTTTCTCACAATATTCACAAAGCACTGCATTATACTTGAACAATGAAATATAAATTACTCGGAAAAACAGGTTTAAGAGTTTCAGAAATTTGCCTTGGAACAATGACTTTCGGAGAAGAATGGGGCTGGGGAGCAAACTATGAAGAAAGCAAAAAGCTATTTTACAATTACCTGGATAATGGGGGTAATTTTATTGACACAGCAAATCGCTACACAGAAGGAACAAGCGAAAAAATGCTGGGTGATTTCATAAAAGAAAGTAACCAGCGGAAAGAAATTGTTCTAGCAACTAAATTTTCACTCATAACAGACCGAAGTGTAGGAATAAACCAGAGCGGCAATCATAAAAAAAATATGATCCAATCTGTTGAAGACAGTTTGAAAAGATTACAAACTGATCACATTGATTTATACTACCTGCATGCATGGGATTTTACAACTTCAATGGAAGAAGTATTGCGAGCCATGGATGATTTAGTAAGGCAAGGAAAAATTTTATACATCGGTATTTCTGATACTCCTGCATGGATCATTTCAAGGGCTAATGCAATTGCTGAACTAAAAAACTGGACAGCATTTGTTGCTTTACAAATTGAATATTCTTTAATGCAGCGCAGCGTTGAACGGGAACTGATCCCTATGGCTGAATCTTTAGAAATGAGTGTTGTAGGCTGGGCACCAATTGCAGGAGGGGCTTTAACAGGTAAGTATTTGCAGCAAGAAACAAAATCAAATCGTTTATCAGATAAAAGTGTTCGTTTAAGCGAAGCAAAACAAAACATTACAAGAGAGGTTATTGAAATTGCAAAAGAGATGCATTGTTCACCTGCGCAGGTAGCTATAAAGTGGGTGTTACAAAAAGGAAAAAATAATATCCCGATAGTTGGAGCCAGAAATACAGCTCAATTAGTGGATAATTTATTTGCTACAAATATTTCTATCAGTGAAACGCACATGCAAAGATTGGATGAAGCCAGTAAAATTGAACTTGGTTTCCCGCATGACTTCTTAAAAGGCGAAGGTGTACAGGATATTTTGTTTGCAAGCAAGGGAGGCCAGTTAGAGACTGGTAAAAAAAGATTTTAATATGCTGGGAAACAGATTTTCAAAATATCATCAAAAACAACAAAGCATATTTGATAAATTGTTTGAATTGCTGCAAGAATTACTTGTATATACTTCAGGTGATTTAAATGAAGCATTGGATTGGCTAAACCAAATAGACAGGGAATATCAGATAACAACACCAGAATATGGCATGGGTGATTTTATTCAGGAATTAAAAGACAGGGGGTTTATAAAAGAAGAAAATGAAGAAAGCGGTGTAATGCAAATTACTTCCAAGATGGAACAAACCATCCGCAGGCGTTCATTAGATCAGATCTTTGGCAAACTTAAAAAATCCCGCAGCGGAAATCACAAAACAAAACATACAGGCACAGGCGACGAAAACTCCACCGACAAAAGAAACTATTCTTTCGGTGATACTCATGAACAGATTGATTATAATGAGTCCATCAAAAATGCACACATCAATCATGGGATTAATGAATTCAGTTTACAAGAGGATGACCTGGTAGTTGTTGAAAAAGAATATAAGGCGCAAACATCTACAGTTCTGATGATTGATGTATCACACAGCATGATTTTGTACGGAGAAGACAGGATTACTCCAGCAAAAAAAGTTGCAATGGCTTTAAGTGAGCTTATCAAAACAAAATACCCGAAGGATACACTTGATGTGATTGTGTTTGGCAATGATGCCTGGCAGATTGAAATAAAAGACATTCCTTATTTACAGGTTGGCCCTTATCATACGAATACGGTTGCCGGTTTAGAGTTAGCAATGGATCTGTTACGGAGAAGAAAAAACCCGAATAAACAAATCTTTATGATTACCGATGGCAAGCCAACATGCATTATTCGGAATGGAAAATATTATAAAAACAGTTTCGGTTTAGATAGGATCATTGTAAATAAAACATTGAATCTATCAGCGCATTGCAGGAAACTCGGAATTAAAATCACCACCTTTATGATAGCGAAAGATCCTTACCTGCAGCAGTTTGTAGAGGAATTTACACAGGTAAACCAGGGTAAAGCATTTTACACTTCATTAAAGGGATTGGGCGATTATATTTTTGAAGATTATGAAAGGAATAGGAGAAGAAATGTCAAGTGAGGATATAAAGGAAGTGGGAAGTTAGAGATCAATATTTATTATTTATTAAAAATGAACTACAAAAAAATAAAAACACTCGGCGATTTAAAAAAAGCAGGTTATGTTTCATTACCTGTGAAAGAAGAGTTGCGAAAAAATTTAATCACTAAAATTGAATCCGGAGAAAAAGTATTTGAGGGCATTCATGGCTTTGAATATACTGTACTTCCAGACCTGGAAAGGGCAATACTTTCACGGCATAACATTGTTTTACTCGGTTTGCGGGGTCAGGCGAAAACAAAGATTGCAAGGTTGCTCACCACATTGCTTGATGAATTTATACCTGTGATTGAAGGTAGTGAATTGAATGATGACCCTTTTCATCCTCTTACAAAATTTGCAAAAGATAAAATTGAAGAACTTGGTGATTCTACACCAATAAGTTGGATGCACAGGGATGATAGATATACTGAAAAACTTGCTACACCAGATGTAAGTGTTGCAGATCTCATCGGGGATGTTGACCCGATTAAAGCAGCAAACCTGAAATTGAATTATACTGATGAAAGAGTTATTCATTTCGGTTTAATTCCAAGGAGCCATCGTTCAATTTTTGTTATTAATGAGTTGCCTGACTTGCAGGCAAGGATACAAGTTGCTCTTTTCAATATGCTGCAGGAAGGTGATATTCAAATCAGAGGATTTAAAATTCGTTTACCCCTTGATATTCAGTTCGTCTTCACCGCAAATCCGGAAGATTATACAAACAGGGGTGCCATTATCACTCCGCTGAAAGACAGGATAGAATCGCAGATATTAACACATTATCCAAAAGATATCCGTACATCAAAAATTATTACTGAGCAGGAAGCTGATATTAATGCTGCACAAAAAGAAATTGTTTCTATCAATGATTTAAGTAAAGACATTATTGAACAAATTGCATTTGAAGCAAGGTCAAGTGAATATGTTGATCAGAAAAGCGGTGTAAGTGCCCGGATGACTATCACCATGTATGAAAACCTCATTTCTTCTGCTGAAAGAAGGGCATTAAAAAATAAAGAAACTTCCACCTATATTCGGGTGTCAGATTTTTGGGGAATCATCCCAAGTATTACCGGGAAAATTGAACTCGTATATGAAGGGGAACAGGAAGGGCCTTTTTTAGTTGCGTTGAATTTAATTGGAAAAGCCATCAGAACTCAATTTACAAACTATTTTCCAGCCCCCGAAAAAGCAAAAAAGCTTACTCAGGTTAGAGGAAAAGAAGGTACACAACAAGATCCGAAACGAACTTCAATTTACCAGGAAATAGTAGATTGGTTTAATGCTGGTAATAAGATTGACCTACTGAACGATGTCACAGATAATGACTATAGGCACTCCTTAGAATCTGTACCGGGCCTTAAAAAGTTAGTAGAAAAATACTACCCGAAAATATCCGGTGCTGATAAACTTTATATGATGGAATTCGTTCTGCATGGCCTTGCAGAGTATTCTTTGCTCAGCAAACATGTTTTGGAAATGGGCCTGCAGTTCAAGGATTTGTTTAGCGCTGTATTTAAAGAAGAAGATCTCTTAGGTGAGGACTTTGATTACAACACCTAGCATGTCACCACTTTATGAAAATTGCATTCAGTATGTTTTCCTCAAAAATCTGCTGCTGGCAAGGTTTTCAGAGGTTAAGGGCTGTTAAAACGCTATTGTTCACATTATGAATTGTTGGAATATTCAAAAACTAAATATATCTTTACGATAGCTTAAACGCCTATGAGAAAAGTTTACACCTTTCTATTATTAGCATTTTTTGCATCCTCGATTGTGCAATCGGCACCCGTTACTCTATTAAATTTTACAGACACAGAAATTAGTATATATCCTAATCCAGTTAAAAATTTTGCAACTATTGAGTTTTCAGCAGGTGTAGATAGAATAGTAATCATGAATATTGTCGGAAAGGAAGTAATGACGCTCACCCCTGATAGTGATACTCAACAGATAAAGGTAAACCTTACTGATTTACAGCCCGGTGTATATTTTATCGCCGCTTATAACAATGGTGTAAAACTCATCACTAAACGATTCATGAAAGAACAATGATTTAACTTTTTATAACAAAAAAGCGGACTTACCTCCGCTTTTTTTATGACAAAGACCTTCCTGCACAGGGTTTTCTTCTGTACCTTCGCCCTCATTATAAAACCTTATTTAAATGATTAAACTTTTTTCAATGTGTAGCAAATTTATATCTACCTGTGCAGTAATTATTTTACTGCTTACAAATACAGCAAAAGCAGCCTCGCCATTTGCAAATCCTGACGAAGGGATGTGGCTTTTATCATTACTAAAAGACCTGAACATTCAGCAAATGCAAAAAATGGGGATGCAGATGACTGCTGACGATCTGTATAACCCGAATGGCCCAAGCTTAAAAGATGCCATCGTACAGTTTGGCGGTTTTTGTACCGGGGAATTTGTATCAGATAAAGGACTAGTATTTACAAACCACCACTGTGGATATGATGCAATTGCAGGAGTGAGTACAACAGAGAATAATTATTTAGATAACGGTTTCTGGGCAAAAAAATATAGTGAAGAAATTCCAATACCAGGGTTATACGTTCAAATCCTGCATCATATGGAAGATGTTACAGATTCTATTGTTCCTGTTGTAAAAGACATGGACCAGGCAACAAGAATGGGAACTGTGAGAACATTAATTAATACCCTTACTGCAAATGCGCAGGAAAAGTCTGGGCTTGATGTGGAAGTTAAATCTATGTTTTACGGGAACAAATATTACATCTTTTACTATCAAACTTATAATGATGTTAGGCTAGCCGGCACCGCCCCTCAATCTGTTGGAAAGTTTGGCGGAGATACCGATAACTGGATGTGGCCCCGGCACACTGGAGATTTCAGTGTATTCAGGGTATATGCAAACAGCAATAACGAACCCGCAGAATACAGCGAAAACAATGTTCCTTTTAAACCAAAAAAACATTTAAAGATTTCATTGAAAGAAATCAATGAAGGCGACTTTACTATGGTTATGGGTTTTCCAGGTTCCACGAAAAGATATCTGACAAGTTATGCTATGAAAGATGTGATTTATCAAAGCAATCCAGCCCAAATTGATGTTTTTAAAGCAGTAACTGATGCAGAAAAAGCGGAGATGGATAAAGATGATGCAGTTCGCCTTATGCTTTCAGCTGATTATGCAAGCTTAATGAATGCACTAAAACTATGGGG
>JBJXHH010000017.1:0-3431 GCA_046160675.1 Chitinophagales bacterium | reverse complement strand
AGTAATTACCCCCCCCCCCCCCGCACAACAAATTGTAACCCATACAGTTAACTATCCGTTTCTCTTCATTTTCTTCATTATGACAGTACTGTATTCATGCAAAAAAGAAGCAATCAATGAAGTTTCTATTGCGCCTGCAAGCATAGAAGAAGTGATCGTTCAACGGGTTACATCTTTATCAAAAGCCCACCAGGATTACCAGGAAACGTCCGCAGGCAAAACAGCAAGTTATGAAGACATGACTGTGGCTGATGCCCTGCAAACCTTGGAAGCTACTGATAACTATGACTTCCCGAGCGATGAAGTGTATTATTATGATGTACTTACAAACAACTATACTTTGAATGCAGCAACTACAGATGGGATAGTAAGCGGCGCTGAAATTCTAAGTGTGTATGATGCAGTGTATGATTACACAAATGACAATATTACAAGCGGAAGAATACTTATTGTAAGCGACATGGAAATAGACACCGAAGCATCTACTGCAACAAATACTGTTTTTACAGTAGCAATTACTACAGCAATTCCTGACCCCGAGGCAGGCAAAGAACAGGCTTGTGATTTTGGAAGTACGGATTATTGGTATCCGTTTTTAAATGACGGGAAATGTGATATCTATGCCCCTGCTTATGAAGGGGTAAAAGATGGCATGGATATTTTACAACAAAAAGTCACCTGTTCTTTTGGTCAGCCTACTTGTAGTATAGGTGCAACTCATATTGTAATATATAATATAACTTCACAACCATTAGAACCAATTTATAATACAGAAGCAGGTTATGTTTACTATTATTTTTCAATTCTAGATTGTTTAACCCCTGCGGTACTGCATAATCACAAAACTGGAATTGTAAACAGGACTATAGAATTTCTACCGTCTGGCAAGTATGTAAAAGCATCGGTATTAGATTATGGCGTTATAGCAGCTGATACCTATTACTATTATGCTATGGCTTACTACGCAAATTATACATGTGTTCCTTATTCTGAATAAGAAATAAATTAGCAGGGCCGTTTTGTGAAATAACCCTGCTATCTTTTATTCCATCAGGACTTATTATGAAACAATATATTTTTCTGGTAATTATGCATATTCTGATTTTATCTACGGCTTACGCACAAACTTTTCCAGTCATAATTTCAAGTCCGGAAGATGAATTTTGTATATCAATAGCTTCCCTAGATGAAATTAAATATCATACGATTATTTCTTATCTTCCAGCAGGGATAGTAGATAGCATTACTCTATTTTCAATGAATGGTCTTGGAGAAGATAAAAATTTTATCCAAATCCACAATATAACATCTTGCGATGCTTCAGATATACAAATAAAATCGCTTAAATATTCTAACAGCTTTATCGCTTTTGGAAACTGTTATGATACTACTACAAATGATTTTCAGAATTATGTTCTCAAACTTGATGAAAATTTTGATATTACTTTACAGGACACAATAGGGAAACTTGATCTAAATGAAAAAACATGGGATATGTTTCAAGACTCCTCTGGTTATATATATTTATCCGGAACTGACTATTTAGACTGGAACATATCTTATGTTTATAAATATACAGATGATTTGCAAATGAATAATGCTGTTTATTTTGCAAACCTCCCTCCTGATTATCTTTATACATTGGGTATGATTGGTATATTAAATAATGAGAATTCCAATACATTGACGGGCTTTTTTCCTTTGAGTAACAATGTGATGGAAATTGATAAAGCTACTTTAGCAATTGAAATGGAACAGGTATTGAATTACGATGATCGATTTATAAGCTTGCGACGGCCAGCGTTTTTAAGGGATGCAAAAAAGTATATTATCCCATTTCAGGAATATAATTCTGTACTTACCAAAACAAAAGTAAATATTGTAATAACTGACGAATACTTTAATTTACTTTCTGAAGAAACTTTTGGAAATAGCGCTGATACAAATTTAACAATTGCCCTTGATGCAATAGATTATATTGACTCAAACAATATCTGGATCGCTTTAACTCCTTACTCTACTCCTGATGTTTCCTTTGAAGAAATCCCTCATTACATTCATGTTATTAAGATGAACAGTTTAGGGGAAATACTTATCGAAAACAATTTTGGCGGCGATGCCAACTATGTAGCCCAAGCCGTAAAAGCCACCCCCGACGGCGGCGCTTTAATACTCTGCACAAGATACGATTGGACAGTACAAGACCATGAGCGGGACATTTACATTTATAAAATTGATTCCGCCGGAAACCTTGTTACCACCGCCACTGGCATAGTGCCTACGCCTGAGCAAAAAGATATTTTAGTTTTTCCCAATCCTGCGCATGATGTATTATTTTTTCAATCCATCTTGTATGAAAATGCGCTGATAGAGATTTTTGATATATCAGGCAAAAAAATCATGCAGCAATTGAAAACTGAATATGAATTGGCAGTGGATATTTCCACACTCAGCAGCGGGTTATATTTGTATAAAGTAACTTCAGAAAACATCCTCATTAAAACCGGTAAGTTTGTGAAAGAATAATTCTGCACTCAACAAATCAGAATTCACTCATTCCGCAATCTTCAATACCCCATCGCTTTATCATCCCCCCTTGGGTCAGCGGCGCCTTCAAGCTTTCCATCGCTGCGTATAAGGATGGCATCCACCCTGCCGATGCCGCTTCTTTCTTTTAAAGTATAACCCAACTGTGTGAGCTGTTTCTTTGTTTCATCGGTGAAGGCATTTTTTTCATATAAGATCTCATCTGGCAGCCACTGGTGATGAAAACGTTTTGCATTTACGCTTTCCTGCATGGTCATGTTGTGTTCAGTAACATTTAAAATACTTTGAAACACGGAAGTGATGATCGTACTGCCCCCCGGCGAACCAAGTACCATGAATAATTCTCCGTCTTTTTCTACAATCGTTGGTGTCATGCTGCTGAGCATGCGTTTGCCGGGTTCTATCGCATTGGCTTCACCGCCAATGAGTCCGTACAGGTTGGGTTCCCCTGGTTTTGCGCTGAAATCATCCATCTCATTATTTAAAATAAACCCTGCGCCGGTAACAAAAATGCGGGAGCCGTAGCTATCATTTAATGTTGTAGTTACAGCTACTGCATTTCCCTCTGCATCAACAATACTGAAATGTGTTGTTTCTTCACTCTCCTGCAAAACAAAACTCCCGGCATGAATTTTTTCTGAAGGAATTACAGTTGTTGCAGAAAAATCTTTAAATCTGTTATGTAAGTATTCTTCATCTATGAGTGAATCAGCGGGTACATGAAAAAAATCTGCATCGCCGAGCCATTGCGCCCTGTCAGCATAAGCATATTTTTCCGCTTCAGCCATCAGGTGAACAGTTTGTGTTGTATTAAAGCCCAGGTTTTTTACAGGAAATGTTTCAACGGTTTTAAAAAGTTGGGCAAGCAAGATCCCTCCCGATGA